>NZ_SJOT01000018.1:0-54926 GCF_012027795.1 Megasphaera sp. SW808 | reverse complement strand
ACTCGGGCTTGTCAAGCACTTTTTTGAAAGTCTTTTCGAAGCGTTTCCGGTTATCCGGCCTGCCGCAGCGTCCTGCCGCAACAGCTTGTTTAGTATATCCCCTTTTCAGTCTCTTGTCAATACGTTTTTCAAAAAAAGTATGCCGCCTCAAATGCGTTTTCTCATAACGCAACATGAGGCGGCATGTATACTTAGTTTAAACAGCCTGCAATTAATGTACTTCGCCGCGTTCGACGGCTTCTTTCAGCGTATGCCATGCTAAAACGGCACATTTGACGCGAGCCGGCATATTGGAAATATTTTTAAGAGCCATTGCATCTTCCAATTCCTCCAGCTGGTTTTCATCGGTAATATTCCGCTTAATCATTTCCAAAAACAAATCGACAAGGCGGAGAGCTTCCTTTACTGATTTCCCCTTAATGATATCTATCATGATATCTGCCGATGCCTGACTGATAGCGCAACCGTGGCCGGTGTACGCCGCATCGACGATGACGCCATCCTGAATATCAGCCTGCAGCGTAATGTCGTCGCCGCAACTCGGGTTATGGCCTCGTTCTTCCATCGTATAGATCTTCAGCAAGCGCTTGTTTTCCTGGTGCTGGTTATGTTCTAAAATAATATCAGAATATAACTCGTTCATTGCTTCCATATCGTCCGCCTCCTCAATCCTTGTAGCCCATCTGCCTGCGTACCAAGGGCAGCGTTTCCAGGAAATAATCTACTTCCTCTATCGTATTATAGATATAGAAGCTGATGCGGTTCGACGCTTCCGCGCCGATATGAGCGCCGAAAGGCTGGGCACAGTGATGGCCGGAACGGATAGCGATGCCGTAGCTGTCAAGAATCGTCGCCGCATCGTGGGGATGGACGCCGTCTATCATGAAGGCGATGACGCCGGTCTTTTCTTCCGGGTCCGTACTGCCGATAATGCGGATGTGCGGAATCTTCTTCATCCCCTCCAAAGCCCGGACGACTAAGGCATGTTCGTGTTCTTCAATAGCCTCCCAGCCCAAGCGTTCGAGATACTCAATGGCCGCATGGAGGGCCACGGCGCCTTCGACGTTTTCCGTGCCGGCTTCAAATTTAAAAGGCAATACGTTGAAGGTCGTCGTTTGTTCCTGTACATATTCGATCATGTCCCCGCCCAGCAGGAAGGGTTCCATGTCATTAAGAAGTTCTTTTTTGCCGTAGACGACGCCCGTACCGGCAGAGCCGAGCATCTTGTGTCCGGAAAAAACCATGAAATCACAGTCCAGCGCCTGTACGTCGACTTTCATATGCGGCACCGCCTGCGCGCCGTCATACACGACGACGGCCCCGGCAGCATGAGCTCGCTCAATGACTTTTTCAGCCGGTACCTTCATGCCCAACACATTGCTGATTCCGGCAAAGGCTACGATTTTAGCAGATGTGTCAATCTTAGCCAAATCTTCTTCCGTAAAATGACCTGTTTCATCAAGATACATGTATACCAGCTCCGCGCCGGTTACACGGCAGACCCGCTGCCATGTCACGAGGTTGGCATGGTGCTCTGAAATAGGGATGATAATTTTATCTCCCTTTTGCAAGTGCGTTTCGCCGTAACTCCGAGCGATGAGATTCATCCCTTCCGTCGCATTGCGTACGAAAATGACTTCTTCGCCGCTGCGGGCGTTGATGAACCGGCGCACGGCTTCCCGCGCCTGATCATAGGCTTCAGACGCTTCGACGCTGAGGATATGAGCGCCGCGATGGGGGTTGCCGTTATGGTTTTCTAAAAAATCGACGACGGCCTGAATGACCTGCCGCGGTTTCTGCGTCGTCGCTGCGTTGTCGAGATACACGAGCTGATGGCCGTTGCGCCGTTTCGTTAAAATGGGAAAATCATTGCGTACATTCAGCATAGCTATCACCTTTCTATCCTTGGGAATTCATCCGTTCTCGCACGGTTTGGAGCACCCGCTCCGCCAGCGCGCCGTCGCCTAAGGCGTCGACAACAGGACGGATATGGGACTCGACGATAATCGCCTGGGCGCCTTGATAGTCGAAGCCGCGGCTCATGAGATAAAACAGCGTGTCCTCGTCAATCTGCCCGGCGCTGGAAGCATGATTGCCGACAACGTCGTCCTCCTTGCACAGCAGTAGGGGCACGGAAATCGAATGGACTTTAGGACTCAGGAGAATGCACGTATCGGCTTCAGACCCGACGGCCTTTTTGCTTCCCCGCAGGAAATCGATAGTGCCGCGAAAAGCTTTTTTCGCTTCGTCCTGCAAAGCCCCCGCTATGGCGACGTCGGCTTTCGTCTTTTTGCCCTGCATGGGAATCCAGTAGGAAAAATCGACGATTTGCTTATCTTTGCCTAAATACAAGCTTTTGCTGTCAAAGGAGCTTTCATCGTGCAGGAGATCCGTTTTGTAATATACGACGGCTTCCTTTGCCCCCAGCTCGGCGCTGACGTATTCGACGGAACTGCCTTCGGCAGTTTCGGCATACCGGTGCTCGATGTGGCGGACATTGCCTTCGTGAAGCTGTACTTTCACGATTTTGACATGAGCGCCTGCCTCTGCACGGATGTAATGCAGGAAGTTTACCTCGCCGCCAGCGGCACCGCCTTCAAATACTAAATATACTGTTACGTCGCTGCCGGCTCCGGCCGTAATGCGAAGCTGCCGGTTCAACGTCGGATGGTCGTCGTTTACTTCATATACTAAGCGGGCCGTCCCCTTGGCTCCCGCTTCGGCTTCAATGGCGCATCCCTTATCGGCATGGCGCAGGGCCCGTTCCAGCGCTTCGGCATTGGCCCCTTGAAACTCTCCCAGGTCGGGCATGCCGTTTCCCTGATAAAAATATAGGGAAATGTCCCCTTCACGCTGATGCTGCGGCGTATATCTGCCCGATGGCCGTTCCGGCAGAGGTTCAAGCTCCAAGTTATTGACTTTTATTGTCCGAAATGTGGGCCGGGGAAGCTCATTATATAGTTGCATCACAGGTTTTGTCTTTACGTTCATGTATATCTCCCCTCCTTAGGTCAATGACCCTTTTAATTCGAGGTTAATCAGATTATTCATCTCTACGGCGTATTCCAGCGGAAGAGCTTTGGAAACAGGTTCTACGAAGCCCTTGACCAGCATCGCCCTAGCTTCATCTTCGCTGAGGCCGCGGCTCATGAGATAGAAAACGGCTTCGTCGGAAATGCGGCCGATAGATGCTTCATGGCCGAGATCGACGTTGTCGTTCTTGACGACAATGGCCGGAATCGTATCGGACTGCGACTGTTCATCCAGCATCAGCGATTCGCAGCTGACGTTGGCCTTCGCCCCCTCGGCACGGGGATTGATGACGACGCTGCCGCGGTAAATGCAGACGCCGCCGTCCTTGCTGATGGACTTGGAATTGATATTGCTCGTCGTCTTCGGCGCGTTGTGGACTACCTTCGATCCCGTATCGAGATATTGCCCTTTGCCGGCAAAGGTAACACCTGTAAATTCACAGTGCGCTCCTTCTCCCTGCAGGATGCTCATGGGGTACAGGCAGGATGTATGGGAACCAAAAGACCCTGTCACCCAGTTGATCGTGCCGTTTCGGCCGACAATCGCCCGTTTTGTATTTAAGTTGTACATATTCTTCGACCAGTTTTCTATGGTCGAGTAGGTCAGCGACGCGTCGTCGCCGACAAACAATTCGACGCAGCCGGCGTGGAGATTGGCTACGTTGTATTTCGGCGCGGAACAGCCTTCAATGAAATGCACCTTCGCGCCGTTTTCCACAATAATCAGCGTATGCTCAAACTGGCCGGCTCCAGGCGCGTTCAAGCGAAAATAGCTCTGTAGCGGAATGGATACGTCTACGCCGGCCGGCACGTATACATAGGAGCCGCCGGACCAGACGGCGCCGTGGAGCGCAGCAAATTTATGGTCCGTCGGCGGCACGAGCTTCATGAAATGAGCCTGAATGATATCCCCGTATTCCCGCAGTGCCGTTTCAAAGTCCGTGTAGATGACGCCCTGCTGCACCAGCTCTTCCTGAATACTGTGGTATACGACTTCCGAATCGTACTGGGCTCCTACGCCGGCCAGGGACGTCTTTTCGGCCTCGGGAATCCCCAGTCGGTCGAAGGTGTCCTTGATGTCGTCGGGCACGTCATCCCAGCTGGCTTTCATCTGCGTATTGGGCCGGACATAGGTAACGATGTCGTCCATATGGAGTTCGCTGATATCGGGACCCCAAACAGGATATTCCAGATGGTGAAAAATATCCAGCGATTTCAAACGGAAATCGAGCATCCATTTCGGTTCCTTTTTTTCTGCCGAAATAGTCCGGACGATGTCTTCCGTCAAGCCGGCCTCGGTTTTATAGGAATAGGTAAAGTCCTTTTTAAAGTTATATATATTGCTGAAATCAGAAAACGCTTCGATCGTCCTGCGTTCGTCTTCCCGTTTCTGTTCCGCCGCATTGGCCATAGTAGTCATGACATGGTACCTGCCTTTCTCTTTATCTAAAGCTGTCGTATCCTTTTTCCTCGATGACCTGGATCAATTCCGGGCCGCCGGACTTGACGATTTTTCCGTCGATGAGGACATGAACCACGTCCGGCTGAAGGCCCTGCAAAATTTCGCTGTGATGCGTAATGACCATGAGAGCGTTCCCCTCGTCATGGTATTTCGCCACCGTCTGCGACACGACGCGGACGGCGTCGACATCGAGACCCGAGTCGATTTCATCCAGCATGGCCAGCTTCGGTTCCAGCATGCACATTTGAAGGATTTCCGTCTTCTTTCGTTCGCCGCCGGAAAATCCGTCGTTGACGTAGCGGGAAGCATAAGAGCTGTCCATTTTCAGTTCTTCCATCTGCGCTTTCAGCTTTTTACGGAAAGGCATGATGCGCTGCGTTTCGCCGCTTATCGTGCTCTTAGCGCTGCGGGTAAAGTTCTCCACAGAAATCCCCTGCACGGCAATGGGCGCCTGGAAAGCCATGAAAATTCCCGCCTTAGCCCGTTCGTCTACGGGCATGCGCGTAATATCCTTTCCTTCGAAGAAAATACTGCCGCCTGTAACGGTATACTTCGGATGCCCCATGACGGCGTTGAACAACGTCGATTTCCCTGCGCCGTTCGTTCCCATGATGACGTGAACTTCGCCGGCACGAACGGTTAAATCCAATCCCTTTAAGATTTCCTTTCCTTCAACTTCTACTTTCAGCCCTTTTATGTTTAATAATTCTGCCATAATGCTTCACTCCTGCGCGTCTATAAATAATATACAATTACTCCAAATTAAAAGTACACCTTTACGATGCACTTTTGCTTACATCCATAGCATACTCCTGTTTTATCATAAAGTCAACAAAATTAGTAGACTTTTTTTATATTTTATTTTCTACATCCACTTTCAAGAAATGCGCCGTTCTTTCCGAATACAAAAACGCGCAGGAGAAATCGGCGTTCTTCCTGCGCGTCGCATACGGATATCCTATTATATGTCGTCTTTTTGTTTTTCTTTCATTCGCCTGCGAAGGTCGCTCTTCATCCACCACTGCATGATAAAGACAAACGCCAAAAGCAGGAGCAGTCCGACCAATTCCGTCGTCGGCCCTTCTTTCGCAATCGCATACAGGAGATAGAGAAATACGACGAGCACCAAGCCTCGTTTCAGCTTATTCACAGGCGCCGCATCCTTCGCAGTCATCCCGGTCGTCGCCAAATAAGCGGGCCTTTTGGCCGCGCATGGCTAATACAGCCTGGATGTACATGGCACATTCAATGCGCTTCTTCTGAATCTTGCAGCTCAGGGCATACGGCGTTTTAATATCTCCGCCGTATTTGATATTGTTGGCATGGCAGCCGCCGCTGCAGAAGAATTTCGCCCAGCAGTCGCAGCAAATCGGCTTGTTGAGGACGTGCATATCGCGGAACAGCGGCGGCAGCTTTGTATCCGTAACGCCGTCATATACATTGCCGATGACGTATTCGTCCTGGCCTACGAACTGGTGGCAGGGATAAATGTCGCCGTTCGGCACAACGCACATGTACTCATGGCCGGCGCCGCAGCCGCGGAGGCGCTTGGCAATGCAGGGGCCGCGGTACAAGTCCATAATGAAGTGGTAGTAGATAAAGGGGCGGCCTTCATCCATACGCTGCAAATATAAATCTGTCAGTGCGTCGTATTCTTCATAAATACGGGGCAAATCGTCTTCTGTAATGGCATAGGACAAATCGTCGCCTACGACGGGTTCCATAGACAGGCCCTCAAAGCCTAAATCGGCCATGTGTTCCACGTCTTTGGCAAAGTCCAGGTTGTATTTCGTATAGGTGCCGCGGACGTAGTATTCTTCGCCGTCGCGGTGTTCCGCCGCGTAGACGAGATGTTTAGCGCACGAATCATAGGAGCCGCGGCCGCCGGCGTCGGGGCGCATGCGGTTGTGCACTTCCGGCCGTCCGTCGAGGCTCAGGATCAGGCTGATGTGATTTTCCGTAAGGTATTTGACCTTGGCCGGGTCCAGCAGCATGCCGTTCGTCGTCAGAGACAGCTTAAATACTTTGTCGTGGATTTTTTCCTGCTCGCGGATGTATTCGATCGTCTGCTTGACGACGTCGAAATTCATGAGCGGTTCGCCGCCGAAAAAGTCGATTTCACAGTGCTGCCGCTTCCCTTCGGTACTGCGGATAAGCAGGTCGACGGCCTGTTTTGCGACGTCGAAACTCATAAGCTCCCGCTTATGCGTGTCATAGTCGCCCTGCGACGCGAAGCAGTATTTGCAGCGCAGGTTGCAGTCGTGGGCAATATTTAAGCACAGGGATTTCACGATAGGTTCCTCTTCAGCGACGACCTGGAAGTCTTCGGCCATAGGCGCAAAGAGCAGTTCCTTTTCGATGAGCTCGTCCAGCTCTCCCAGCGTTTCTTCTATTTCTTCTTTGGCATATGCGCCGTCAAAGGCCGCGTACACCGCATCTTTATTCGTTCCGTCGTATACGTCGAGAATATCATATGTCATCTTATCTATTACGTTGATAATGCCGCTGTTGACGTCCAGCAGCATGTACGTGCCGTTTTGACAATACTTGTGAATCATCGGTTTTATCGTAGTCATTATTCCTCCATACAACAAGAATACCCTTTACCTGACGGTAAAGGGCGTCCTCATAAACAATGTTGATTATTTCGTGCAGACCTGATTGCCTACGGTGCAGGACGTTTTGCAAGCGGACTGACAAGAAGTCTGACATTCGCTGCAGCCAGCATGCTGCGTCGTTTTCTGAATCGATTCCGTATTAATCGTAATGATATGTTTTGCCATTATCTTTCACCTCACTGTCAAGACTGTTTTTATTGTATCACATCACTCGTATTTCGACAATATATTAAAGAAGCTTAACGCCTTTAAAGACGAAGTTTTTGCCCATAGAAACGACGATAGACCGTTCCTCAAAGACGTTGTGCGTATCGAAGAAGATATCGAAGCCGCCGTTATAAGTTACATATACAGAATTGATGCGCTGCAGGTAGCCGCAGATTTCTTCTGCCGACACTTCGGGCTCTCCGTCAGCCCGCCATTTTTTATTTTTAAAATTAGCGATGAGGGGCGCGTGGGCCATAACGCGGGAGCGGTGCGCCAAAATCCATTCCCATACGTGTTCGCCATAGCGGCGAGCTTCTTCGTCCCGGCCTTCTTCCAACCCTTCCAGCATGAACAAGACCGGCTTGCCTTCACACATGATTTCATCCATATAGCTGCCCTTTACGTATTTTAAATCCATATTGAATGAACCCCCCCCCCCCCATTATTAAAATGGCTGTAGCCTAAGCATGTTCTATCTTACCGAGTTTTAGCTTTTTTGTCAATTGACGAGGCAGGACACAAGTCGGCCAGGAAGCAGTCGTCGCAGGCCGGCTTGCGGGCTTTGCATATGCGGCGGCCGTGCCAGATGAGCCAGTGGTGGGCCCGGCTCCACCATTCTTCGGGAATGGCTTTCTGCAAGCCCTTTTCGACTTCCAGAGGCGTCTTCCCTTCGGCCAGCTGCAGGCGGTTGGACACGCGGAATACATGCGTGTCGACGGCGATAGCCGGCGTGTCGAATAAAATGCTGACCAGCACGTTCGCCGTCTTGCGCCCTACGCCGGGCAGCTTGACCAGTTCATCAAAGGTCCGGGGAACTTCGCCGCCGTACTGTTCGCACAGGATAGAGCAGTTGGCCAAGATGTTCTTAGCCTTGCTGTGATACAGGCCGCAGGTGCGTATTTTTTCTTCCAGTCCTTCCAGACCCAGGGTCAGCATCCTTTCCGGCGTGTTATATTCCGGAAACATGCCGGCCGTAACAATGTTTACCCGTTCGTCCGTGCACTGGGCCGATAAGATGACGGCTATCATGAGCTCGAAAGGCGTCGTATAATGCAGGGCCGGCTTCATGATGCCGTACTGATCCTGAAACCGCTGCAGCATTTCCTGCTTTACTTTCTTCGTAATTGCCATTTATGTTTCCTCCCTCGTCTCGATTCCTTCGTTCAAGCTTCCCATGGCGTATCCACCTAAATCGACGGTAACGTAGGTAAATCCGTAGCCGCGCAGGGCCTGAACGATCTCAGCTCTATGCTGCAGCACGGCGGAGATTTCGCCTTGTCCTACTTCGATACGGGCGACGTCACCGTGGTGGCGCACGCGCAATGAACCCTTCACAAAGGGAGCGATGTACGCCTCGGCTTGGTCGACCTGGCGCAGACGCTGGGGCGATAAGGGCACGCCATAGGGAATCCGGCTGGCCAGGCAGGCCGCGCTCTGCTTGTTCCACGTCGGCAGTCCAAGCATTTTTGAAAGCTCCCGTATGTCCCCTTTCGTCAGCCCCGCCTCCACCATGGGACTGCGCACGACGTCGGCCAATTCTCTCAGCGCCTTCATGCCGGGACGGTAATCGCCTAAGTCGTCGACGTTGCTGCCGTCGGCTACCCACCGGTACCGGCGTTCTTTCGCCAAAGCCGCTAAAGCAGTAAATCGCATTTTCTTGCAGATATAGCAGCGGTCCGGCTGATTTTTGACAAATTCCTCATTATCAAATTCCCGCGACGGCATGACGACATGGGCGACCCCCATCTGCGCCGCCATCTGGCAGGCCGCGCGTTCCTCTCCTTCAGGCAAGGTCGGCGACACGGCCGTTACGGCCAAAACCTTATCGCCTAATACGTCCCAGGCGACATAGGTCAAAAAGGTGCTGTCTACGCCGCCGGAAAACCCGACGACGACGCTGCCCATATCGGCGACGACAGAGCGCAGCCTTTCATATTTCGTTAAAAGTTCTTTGTTGGCCATGATATCGCTCCTTACTTCATATATTGCCTTTCAAAATTCACTGCGGCAGCCAGCATATCCTTCGGCAAATAGGAACAAGCCTTCTGCCACAGCCAGTCGGGCACGCCGTAAAACGCCTCGGCAATGGAGCCGGCAATAGCCGCCTGCGTATCCGTATCGCCTCCTAGGGACACGGCATTGCCAATAGCGTCCTGCAGACTATCGCTTTCCAAAAACGCTTCAATCGCTTCCGGCACGCTGTCCGCCGTCCGGCAGGTAAAGGCATATCCAGGCCGTATTTCATCGAGAGATGCCGTCAAGGGATAAAAATACTTCCTCATATAAGCGCGGATATCGTCTTTACTGCTCCCGGTGCGGGCTAAATATATGGCGGACGCCACGGCAACGGCTCCCTGAATGGCTTCGGGATGGTCGTGAGTGACGAGGGCCGTAATTTCCGCCAGGGCCTGCACCTCGTCCAACGAACGGCCAACCCAAGCGGCAGGCGCTACGCGCATGGCCGCACCGTTGCCATAACTTCCGTACGGCGCGCTGTTGTCCGACGAAAACCAGCAGGCAAACTGCCGGCCAAATCCAGCGTTTGGGTATCGGCGGCACCAGTATTTCAGCTGCCGCCGCAGCGGCCCGATATACCCGCAGCGCGATTCCTTTCCTTCAGCTAAGGCCGCCGCGACGGCTACAGTCGTCACCGTATCGTCCGTAAACCGCGAACCCTCGGCAAACCAGACAAAATCCTTTGTCTTAACCGGACTTGCGCAAAATTCATAAGGCGAACCGACAATATCGCCCAAAATCGTCCCTTTCATTCGTCCACCTTCTTATTTCAACTACAAGAAACGCATATATGATGTATTATATCATAGTACGCAAGAGTCCGCCTATGCCATAAAAAAACACTGCACATCCCGTTGGCCGGAATATGCAGTGTCCTATTCATGCTGCTTAAAAGAAATGCAGCGATTCTTCTTTCAAAACCTTTTCCCGCAATGCCGAAACCTTAGCGCTGCGCTGTACCCACATTTCTTCCGGGTTGACGAGGCGCTGGTATTCAGGCCACAGGCTGTCCATCTGTTCGTCCGCATAGGCGATGATATCCGACAAGGACGGCAGGTCGTAGACCAGCTTCCCTTTCAGGAAAATCGGCCGGAGCATCGTCTTGACTTCAAAGGAATTGGCCGGAATCAGCCGCGACCGCCACGGCGCTTTGTCGCTGGTCAAATGCAGGTCCTGCGTCGGATCGATCGTTTCTCCTTCCAACGCGATGATGTCCGCTTTCATCTTGCCCGTCTTTTTATCGTAAATGCGCAGGACGTTTTTGATTCCTGGATTCGAAATTTTTTCGGCGTTGTCGCTCATCTTGATTTTCGGCACGAAGGTATCGCCGTCGTATTGGCCGACGAGCTTGAATACGCCGCCCAGGGACGGGCTGCCCTTCGCCGTAATCAGATTGGTGCCGACGCCCCATGAATTGATGGCGCAGCCCTGAATCTTCAATTCTGAAATAAGCGTTTCATCCAGGTCGTTCGACGCAGCGATCACGGCGTCGCCGAAACCAGCTTCCTCAAACATCCGGCGGGCTTCCTTCGACAAGTAGGCCAGGTCGCCGCTGTCCAAGCGGATGCCGTAAGACTTAGGCAGCGTACCGGCTTCCTTCATTTCCTGGAAAACCGTAATGGCGTCGGGCACGCCCTGCTTGAGAGTATTGTACGTATCGACCAGCAGGATGAGGTTGTTCGGATACTGCCGGGCGTAGGCGCGGAACGCTTCCAGCTCCGTCGGAAAGCTCATAACCCAGCTGTGGGCCATCGTCCCCAGAATAGGGATGTGGAACAATGCGCCGGCCAGCACGTTGCTCGTGCCGTTGAAGCCGCCGATCATTGCCGAACGGGCGCCGTACACGCCGGCCGATTCTCCCTGCGCCCGGCGCAGGCCGAATTCCATCAGCGCGTCTTTGCCGGCGACGGTACGGACGCGGCGGGCCTTCGTGGCGATGAGGCTTTCATGGTTCATGATCATGGACATGCACGTTTCTAAGAGCAGGCATTCGTCTTTTTTGGCATGAACGCGCAGGAGTACTTCCTGCGGAAAAGCCACGGTGCCTTCCGGCATGGCGTAGATGTCGCCGGTAAAAGACCAGGTCCGCAGATATTCGAGAAATTCATCGCAGAAAATCCCCGTCTTTTTCAAGTAGTCTATGTCGTCATCGCTGAAATGGATGCGGGAAACATAGTCAATCAAGTGTTCCAATCCGGCGACGACAGTATAGCCGCCGTTGAACGGATTGCTCCGGTAATACCGGTCAAACACGCAGTACTGCTCGTGTTTGCCTTCTAAAAACAGCCCCTGCATCATCGTCAGCTGATACAGGTCCGTCAGCAATGCATTAGTATACAATACGCTCGCCTCCAAATTAATTCTACGTATATTATACATCATATGAATGAATAGGAGCAATGAAATTTTGCCATTCGTTGCCTGGCCAGTTCTGCCGGCACTGCGGCGGCCCCTGTATTCGCCGCAGGTTTCATGGTATAATAAATTCGTTCTGCATATTTTTATACGAAAGGAGCATCAGCACGTGAAATATCGACTTATGCTTTTACTCACAGCCCTCGTCTGGGGCTGCGCCTTCGTAGCCCAGCGCACGGGTATGGAAACGATCGGCCCCTTCGCCTTTAACGGCCTCCGGTTCTGGCTGGGCGCGCTGTCCCTCTTTCCCGTACTGTATATGAACCGCCACAAGGACGAGGAAACATACGCAGCTCCGCCTAAGGGGCTGACCCTCGTGACGGCCAGTGCAATTCTGGGATTTTTCCTGTTTTCCGGCTCTTCCTTTCAGCAGGTTGGACTCATTTATACTACAGCCGGCAAAGCTGGGTTCATCACATCCCTGTATATCGTAGCCGTCCCCCTGATCGGCTTGCTGATGAAAAATACGCTGCGCCTGGCCCATATCCTCGGCTGCCTTATCGCCGTATCGGGACTGTATCTTCTGGCTTTCCACGGCGGCGGCGAGGCCATCAACTTCGGCGACCTGCTGAATCTCATCGGCGTCGTCTTCTGGTCCCTGCATATTTTATTCATCGATCGATTCGTACCGTATTTTTCCGGCATCAAGCTGGCCGTTGGCCAATTTATCGCCTGCGGCTGCTACAACTTTATCGCTATGCCCTTTTACGGTGAAACACTGACCGTCGCCATGATCGCCGCCTCGGCGGTGCCCATCATCTACTGCGGCATTTTATCCAGCGGCGTCGGCTATACCCTGCAAATCGTCGCCCAGCGGAAGGTCCCGCCGACAGAGGCATCTCTCCTCTGCAGTTTCGAAATGATCTTCGGCGCGTTGGCCGGCATGCTCCTTCTCGGTGAATGGATGAGCATGCGCGAGTTCATAGGCTGCGTCCTCATGACTATCGGCATCTTCTCCGCCCAAATCCCCAGCCGGGCCATTCTGCAGTTCAGAAAAAATCTATCCTATTAATAAAAAGCTGTCATGATTTGGAACCTCTCCTTCATGACAGCTTTCTCTCTATTTTCGTTTCAATACGGCCCTGACAGCCTCCGCAACATGACTGGGACCCAAGCCGTAGGCCTCCAGCAATTCGTTTGGCCGGCCCGACTCGCCGAACCGGTCGCGAATGCCGACCAGTTCAACAGGTACGCAGCAGCGCTGAGCCAGGCATTCACATACAGCACTTCCCAGCCCGCCGATGCGCTGGTGTTCTTCGCATACGACGACGGCTCCCGTCGCGGCAGCGCAGGATACGATGCGGTCTTCATCCAAGGGCTTGACCGTATGGACGTTGACGACTTGTACAGAAACGCCTTCGCCAGCCAGGGTCTTCGCTGCTTCCAAGCTTTGATGCACCATGATGCCGTTGGCAAAAATCGTGACGTCCGTCCCCTTGCGGAATACAGAAGCCTTGCCAATCGCAAAGGGCGTGTCGTCATCGGTGACGACCGGCACAGGATTGCGGCTGAACCGGATATACGAAGGCCCTATCATATCGTATACGGCCATGGTCGCCTTATACGTTTCCTTATAATCGCAGGGAACGACAACCATAATGTTGGGAATCGTCCGCATGAGCGCCACGTCTTCCAGAGCCTGATGCGTCCCGCCGTCAGGCCCCACGGAAATACCGGCATGAGCACCGCCCAACTTGACGTTCAAACGATTATACCCGACGGTATTGCGGATCTGTTCCCACGCCCGGCCGGTCAGAAACACGCCGTACGTAGACACAAATGGGACGAATCCCGTCAGGGACATGCCGGCGGCCGTGCCGACTAAATCCTGTTCCGAAATGCCTACGTTCAGATATTTTTGCGGATAGGCTGTACGCACCCAGTCGGTTCGTGTCGATTTTGCCACGTCGGCATCCATGACGATGACGTTATCGTGAAGGCGGCATAATTCCAGCAACGCCTTTCCGTAGCCGTCGCGCATAGGTATACACTCCATTACAGCACCTCCTGAGATAATTCCTTCATGGCGGCCGCATACTGCGCTTCATTCGGCGCCGTGCCATGCCAGTCGGCCTGGTTTTCCATGTATGACACGCCTTTTCCCTTTACGGTCTGGGCCAGGACGACAGTCGGACAGCCTTTATGCGCCTTGGCTTCCGATAATACTTGATGGAGTTTATCTATATCGTGTCCATCAACAGTCATGACATTCCAGCCGAAGCTCTTCCACTTGGCGTTAAAGGGCTGTAAATCCTTAATTGTTTTCAGCGAATCGACAAGCTGCATGCCGTTGCAGTCTACGATGAGGCAAACATTATCCAGATGATGATGGGATGCAAAAGCCGCTGCTTCCCAAATCTGCCCTTCCTGCTGTTCGCCGTCTCCTATAAGGCAGAACACATGAGGCGTTTCATGACGGTATTTCAAAGCCCAGGCTATGCCGTTGGCAATGGACAATCCCTGCCCCAAGGAACCGACGGCGCAATCGAGACAAGGCAGCTTGACCATATTCGGATGTCCCTGCAGCGGGCTGCCTAACGAACGCAGCGTCGGCAGCCATTCTAAGGGGAAAAATCCCTTATGAGCCAATACGCTGTAATATGCCGGAGCCGCGTGGCCTTTCGATAAGATAAACCGATCTCTTCCCTCATATTTCGGCTGCTGCGGAATACACCGAAGCAAGTCGGTGAAATACAGCGTTACCAGAATCTCCACAGCCGACAGAGAGCTTCCGGGATGGCCGGAGCCGGCTAAATAAATAGCCTCGACGACGTCCTTTCGAACTTGTCTGCATAACTGCTGAAGCTGATCCATTATCAATAAGGCCTCCAAACTATACACGTAGTTTCGCCGTTGCACCGCAACGAGGCGATACTCGTCTTTCATATAAAAAACGCACCGTATCGCGTATTCAGCTCGCTATGATACGAATGCGCCTGCAACAAAAAAATGCAGATTCAGCTTGAGCCAAATCAATATGCGTGCATTATCATTTTACAATGATTATACAAACAAGTCAAACAAAATATGCGCATACCGTATGCATATCCATGTCCGATACTGCAAAACATCAAAAAGGCTTACAAGACCTGCATACGTGCAGGCCCTATAAGCCTTTTGTCAGTCTACACGCTTTCGTGACGCGTCGCGTTTCTTTCTGGGCGCAAATTATTTGCCCATTTCTTCTTTCAATACTGCGCCTAAGCGTTTAATGCCTTCTACAATGCGGTCTTCCGGCATGTTGGAATAGTTGAGGCGGAAGTGGTTTGCATTGCCGCCGTTCGGATAGAACGGGCCGCCCGGAACGTAAGCAACGTTCTTTTCCAATACCTTCGGCATAATTTCTTTCGCATCCATATTTTCAGGCAAGGTTACCCAAGTGAACAAGCCGCCTTCCGGATACGTGAAGGTAACGCCTTCGGGGAAATATTCCTTCATGGAATCATACATGAGGGTACGGCGTTTGCCATACAGAGCTTTAATCTTTTCAACGTGCGCATCCAGATCGAACATGTCGATAAAGTACGATGCCTGACGCTGTGCAAAGGACGAAGACTGGAGATCGACGGCCTGTTTCAATTTGACAACCTTGTCAATGATAACGGGATCGGCAACCATCCAAGCTACGCGCAGACCGGGCATGAAAATCTTCGAGAAGGAGCCCAGGAAGATGATATTGCCCTTCGTATCCATGGATTTCAAGGACGGTACGACGTCGCCGTCATAACGAAGTTCACCGTACGGATCGTCTTCAATAACGGGGAAATCGTACTTGTTGACGATATCCATAAACGCTTTGCGGCGTTCCATAGGCCACGTAATGCCCGTCGGGTTCTGGAATTCAGGAATAACATACATCAAGCGGACACGGTCGCCGTATTCGGCCAAAATCTTTTCCAATTCTTCCGGAATAATGCCTTTTTCATCCGTCGGAACTTCGACAAATTTCGGATCGCACAGTTTAAAAGCATTGATAGCCCCCAAATACGTCGGGCTTTCTACTAAAATGACGTCGTCTTTATTGAGGAAAATCTGCGCCAATAAGGACAGGCCCTGCTGAGAACCTGAAGTAATGACGATTTCTTCGGGCATGCAATCGACTTGGAAAGCCTTTTTCATGCGAGCGGCAATTTTTTCGCGGAGAGGCAGGTAGCCTTCCGTCGTTCCGTACTGTACAGCCAGCTGGCCTTCTTTGCTCAAAATTTCTACGTCGACTTGCTTTAATTCTTCCAGCGGGAATAATTCCGGCGCAGGCAAACCGCCGGCAAAGGAAATTACTTCCGGCATAGTCGTCAACTTAAGCAATTCACGGATTTCCGAAGCCTTTAAGCCCATAGCGAGGTCTGAAAATTTCATTACCAATCACTCCTTAATGATTAAATGTCCCCTGTTTCCCTATGTCATTATTATATCATTAATATGAGTTTCTTTCAATTATCGTTGGATGAGAAATAGATTAAAGTTTTACGCTTATCTTTTTCCATCTGGTTTATGAGCTCTTCTTTGCTTTCAAAGCGGATTTCCGGGCGCAGCCGCTTCCTGAAGCGAACGACGATGTCCGCATCGTACATGTCGCCGCTCCATTGCAGGATATGTGTTTCTATACGGCGATATTGGTGGGCAAAGGTCGGATTGGCGCCGATATTCGTCATGGCCGGCAGCAGCTGGCCCTGCCATTCTACTTCCGTTATATATACGCCGTCAGGCGGCACGGCCATCTGCGGCGGTATCAGCATATTAGCCGTTGGAAACCCGATCAGCCGCCCCCGGCGGTCGCCCTGTACGACTGTCCCCTGCAGGGCGAAAGGATGCCCCAGCAGGGCTTCGGCCGTTTCCATGTGGCCCATCGTAACCAGGCGGCGAATGACCGTGCTGCTGATAGGCGTGGCCCGGCCCGGCCGCTCCAGCAGGGTCAGGGCCATGACGGGAATATGATGTTCCGCCATGAACTTGCGCAGCGTCTGCGTATTCCCAGCAGCTTTTGCGCCGTACGTAAAGTTCTCCCCTACGACGATAGCCGCCGGGCAGAGATATTCCAGCAGCTGCCGGCAGAATTCCTCCGGCGTTTCGTCGAGAAGATGCCGGGTCATAGGCAGCAGCACCAGGACGTCGATGCCGACGCCGGCAATATATTGGATTTTCTGCTCTACTGTAGCCAGCCGTATCGGCTCTTTTTCCGGGCACAACACGGAAAGAGGATGAGCGGCAAAGGTGACGACGACAGATTTGCCGCCCGTTTCCGCCGCCTTGTCGATAGCCGTACGCATGACCTTCTGATGACCCAGATGCACGCCGTCAAAGGTCCCCAGCGCGACGACGGCGCCTCGGCAATTCGTTACTTCCTGAAAGGAATGGAATATTTGCATCGTATAATTACCTCACAGTACGTCGGCAAACATCTTATGCGGACGTATGACATGATGTTCTTTATCGAAATGAGCAATGCCGGCCAATTTTCGCTCCGGCGTATAGACCCGCAGCACATCGCCATGGGCCAGTCCCTTGCCGGCAAAGGGCACTGCGCGGCCCTGCAGAAGGCGGGCGCACTTTTCCGCCGTACAAACCGCCTTGGGAAGATCTTGAATAGCCATGTCGGCAGGCAGGATATACGCCTGCGGATCGGCTTCTAATTCTTCCAGCGCAGCTGCCTGAGCAATATCAAAGACGCCGGCCCGGACGCGGACGAGATAGGTCATGCAGGCATAAGTGCCCAGCGCCTCTCCGACGTCGCGGATGAGCGAGCGGACATAGGTTCCCTTAGAGCATGTCACGGCGATGACGCCCCGTCCGTTTTGATACGACAAAAGGCGGATCTCATATATCGTGACCCGCCTGCCCGGCAATGTAAAATCAGCGTTTTGTCTGGCCAGCTTATACGCTTTGACGCCATTAACATTGATGGCGGAATAACGGGACGGAGTCTGCTCGATATCGCCGCAGAACGACGCCAGCACGGAGGATATATCCTCAGCAGACAAATCGGGGACAGCAGCGCTGGCGACGACTTCGCCGGTGCTGTCCTCCGTATCCGTAGCAAAGCCTAAAGCAAACTCTGCATGATATGTCTTTATCCCGTTGTCTCCATATTCAATCAGCCGCGTCGCCTGACCCAGATACACGGGAAGCACGCCGGCAGCCAAAGGGTCCAGCGTTCCGGCGTGGCCAATCTTCTTCATCCCGTATATGCGGCGCATCTGGCCGATTACGTCATGGCTCGACATTCCTGTCGCTTTTAATACATTGACGATTCCATTTATCATTTTACTTTTAAAAGTTCCTTCACTATCATTTTTTTTGCTTCTTCCAGCGGCGCCGCCACGGTGCAGCCTGCTGCCCGCACGTGGCCGCCGCCGCCGAACACGGAAGCGACGGCGTTGACGTCGGCTCGCTTAGACCGCAGGCTGACCCGCGTTTCTTCCGGACCAACGTACTTTACCGTAAAAGCCACGTCGACGCCCTGAATCGTGCGGATGTAGTCGATATAGCTTCCCGTATGCTCGCCCGTATACTGCAGCAATTCCGGCGTAAACGAAAGACAGGCAACCTGGCCCTCACCGAACAATTCAATATGGCGCAGCACCTCCGACAAGGCCTGAAGCTTTGCCAAAGACCGGGCTTCCAAATGCTCGGAAACGACGTTCGGCTGCGCACCGGCTTCGACCAGCAGCGCCGCCATCCGCAAGGTATGGCCCGTCGTATTGCTGAATTTAAAGAACCCGCAGTCCGTCGCGATGGCCATGTACAAGGCGTTTGCCATAGACGGCGAAAATTCGGCCTGCCAGTCCGCCAACAGTTCGGTTAAAATCTCGCCCGTTGCAGCGCAGTCCGTCCGCACATATTCCCAATCGGCAAAATGGAGGTTGGAAATATGATGGTCAATATTCAGGACCTTCCCCTTCGCCAAGGCTTCAGCCGCGCCGATGCGATCCATGCCGGTCGCATCGAGCACGACGGTCAGCCAGGAGGCGTCGGCCTGCACCTGGTCGGGACGCCGTATCTGTTCCGCCAGCGGCAGAAAGAAAAACTTGTCGTCTATGTCGTCGTCCACGGCCACGACAACCTCCTTGCCCAGTCCTTCCAGCCATTCCTGCATCGCCAGCAGGCTGCCTATAGCGTCGCCATCAGGGCTGACGTGGGCAGTCAGCACGATGCGGTCATGCTGTTCCAGAATACGGCGTACTTCCTGAGATGAACAATTCATGAAACTCAGTCCTTTTTTTCTATATCACGAAGTATTTTATCGATTTTCATGCCGTAATCGAGAGACGTATCTTCTTTAAATTCAATAGTCGGCGAATAGCGTATGCCCAAGCGGCGGCCCACTTCCGTACGGATATAGCCCGTCGCGTTTTTCAGCGCTTTCAGGGTATTTTCTTTTTCTTCGGCCTTGCCAAAGAGGCTGACGTATACCGTCGCTTCGCGCAAATCGCCGGTAATCCGCGCGTCCGTCACAGTGACGAAGCCGAGGCGCGGATCTTTCAATTCACGAAGCAGGATGTTGGAAACTTCCTGCTTGATGAATTCTTGTATTTTGCGGACTCGCAATTCTCCCATATGTATTTCCTCACTTTATTATTCCGGCGCGACTTCCACCATTTCATAGGCTTCGATTTCGTCGCCTTCCTTGATGTCGCGGTATTTTTCAAGGGTAATGCCGCATTCGTATCCGGAAGCCACTTCCTTGACGTCGTCTTTAAAGCGGCGCAGTCCGTCGATTTCGCCGTCATGGATGACGATGCCGTTGCGGATCAGGCGGATCTTAGCGTTGTTCGTAATCTTGCCTTCCTTGACGTAGGAACCGCCGACGATGACCTTCGGCGTCGTAATGACCTTGCGGACTTCGGCGCGGCCGATAATGTGTTCTTCATATTTCTTTTCCAGCATCCCTTTGATAGCCGCTTCCACGTCATTGATGGCGTCGTAAATGACGCGGTACATGCGCATGTCGACGTTGTCGTGTTCCGCCGCCTTGCGAGCCGCTGCGTCCGGGCGGACGTTGAAGCCGATGATGATGGCGTTGGACGCCGAAGCCAGCATGATATCCGATTCGGAAATAGCGCCGACGCCGGCATGGACGATGGCGATGCGCACTTCGTCGCTCTTAATATTGAGCAGGGACTGGCTCAGGGCTTCGACAGAACCCTGTACGTCCCCCTTAATGATAAGGGGCAGTTCTTTCAATTCGCCCTGCTGAATCTGGTTGAACAAATCGTCGAGAGTTACCTTCGCATTGACGTGGAGGGCCGACGAACGTTTCTTTTCCATTCGTTTTTCCGCTACGCTGCGGGCCGTCTTTTCATCGGTCACGTCAAGGATATCGCCGGCTTCGGGCACGTCGTTGAGGCCGAGGATTTCCACAGGGATAGACGGTTCGGCTTTCTTAACCCGTTCGCCCCGTTCGTTGTTCATGGCGCGGACCTTGCCGAAGCAGGGGCCGACGATAATCGTGTCGCCGACGTGGAGCGTGCCCTTCTGGATCAGAACGGATGCAACGGGGCCGCGGCCCTTGTCGAGCTTCGCTTCGATGACGACGCCCTGGGCCGGACGGTTCGGGTTGGCCTTCAATTCGGAAACTTCCGCCAGGACGAGGATGTTTTCCAGCAAGTCGTCGAGGCCGATTTTCTTATGAGCCGACACGGGAACCATAATCGTGTCGCCGCCCCATTCTTCGCTGATCAAGCCGTATTCCGTCAGCTGCTGCATGACGTGTTCCGGATTGGCGCTTTCCTTATCGATTTTGTTGATGGCGACGATGATGGGAACGCCGGCCGATTTGGCGTGGTTAATGGATTCGACCGTCTGCGGCATAACGCCGTCGTCCGCCGCGACGACGAGGACGGCAATATCCGTAACCTGGGCGCCGCGGGCGCGCATAGCCGTAAAGGCTTCGTGGCCCGGCGTATCCATGAAGGTAATCTTCTTACCGTTGTAGCGTACCTGGTAAGCGCCGATATGCTGCGTAATGCCGCCGGCTTCGTGGCTCGTCACGTTCGTCTGGCGAATCGCGTCGAGGAGGCTCGTCTTGCCGTGGTCGACGTGGCCCATGATCGTAACGACAGGCGGACGGACCTTCAGCGTTTCCGGCGCGTCGACGATTTCTTCAATTTCCGTCGGATCTTCCGGAGGCGCTTCCTGCGTAACCGTTACGCCGAATTCGTCGGCAATCAGAGAGGCCGTTTCAAAGTCGATTTCCTGATTGATCGTCGCCATAATGCCGCCCATGAGCAGCTTTTTAATGACTTCGCCGACTTCGCGGCCCAGCTTTTCCGCGAAATCCTTGACGATAATCGTTTCCGGCAGCTCGATAGACGTGGGGTAATTCTTTTTCTTCGCCAGTTCGCCGCCGCCCATATCGTGATGGCCGCCCTGCTTCTTGTTGTTCTTGTTATTTTTATTTTTGCCTTTGTTCAACACGTTAGATAAAAGTGTGTGAGGTCTGTTGTTTTTGCCGTTGGGGTTATTGTTATTCTGGTTGCGCTTATTTTTCTTATTGTCGCTGCGGCCGGCATTCTGCCCTTCGTCGCCGTTTTGCGAAGAACGGCCGAAGAACTTCGTCCGCTTGCCGCCGTTGTTCTGCTGGTTCTGCTTATTTTGCTGATTCCCATTCTGACGGTTGTTCTGATTGCCCGACGACTTTGCGTTCTGCTGTCCGGCGTTTTTCTTGTTGTCCTGACCGCGGTTGTTCTGATGATTCTGGCCGGATGAACCGCTCTGCTGATTTTTATTGCCGTTCCGCGCCGGCTGAGCCTGCTTTTTGGCGTTGTTTCCCTGTTCAGGACGATTTTGCTTATGGGAATTTCCTTGTTTTTGTCCTTCCTGCGGTTTCGCTTGCTTAGCGCGGTTGTTATCGTTCACTTTGCGGCCAGTTCCTTCCATTCCTTTTTTTTGTTCTGCCGGCTTTTCAGCCTTCTTGGGTTCCTTAAAGGATTTATCCAATATGGCTCTCATCGAATCGTCGATGCCCGTAAAATTACCAGCCTTGATATTATGATCGCCTAATACTTTGATGACGTTTTTGGCGGATACGCCATATTCTTTTGCAACTTCGTATACACGTTTTGTCATCTAGTTACCCCCTTTTCAGTCGTTCTCAACACTTTATCTACAGCCTTGGCAAAGCCGGCGTCCGTCAGCAGGACGACGACGTTCTGCATCTTTCCGACGGCCCTGCCCAGCTCTTCCTTCGTCAATATATCTACAACGGCAATCCCCTTGCGCGCTGCCAGGCGGCGGTACTTTTCCACGTTGTCGGCTCCGCCGTCTGCTGCCAAAAACAGCATGGGAACTGTATGGTTCTTCAAATGCTTCTCCGCCGCGAAATCGCCGCAAATCGTCTTGCGGGCCCGGCAGGCAAGGCCAAGCAGATTGCCAATCCGTTCCTGCGCGGTCATGACAATTCCTGCCGCAGGCTTTCATAAATTTCGTCGGACACCTTCGTCTTTAAAGACCGTTCCAGACGATGTTCTTTATACGCTTTTTCCAGGCAGGCCGAATTCTGACAGATATACACGCCCCGCCCGGATTTTTTGCCGGTCTTGTCGATTTCCACGGCGCCTTCCGGCGTGCGGACGACGCGGATCATTTCCTTCTTGCTCTTCTGTTCCTGACAGCCAGCACAGACGCGCAGAGGTATTTTTTTCTTTTTCATCTATACCTCCTCAGGCTTCGCCTTGTCCGTCTTCAGCCGCCGGCATATCCAATTCGCTCAGGATGTCTTCCTGTTCCACTTCTTCATCAGCCGAAGAAGCTTCTTCGCTGGCAAGGGCAGCGGCCTGGCTTTCACTCTTAATATCGATTTTCCAATTCGTCAGCTTAGCTGCCAAGCGGGCGTTCTGGCCGGCCTTGCCGATGGCCAGGGACAGCTGATAATCGGGAACGACGACGCTCGACGCCTTTTCTCCTTCGTCGACGGTAACGGACACGACCTGAGCCGGGCTCAGGGCATTGGCGATGTACACGGCCGGGTCTTCATCCCATTTGACGATATCAATTTTTTCGTTCTGCAGTTCCGTCACGATATTCTGCACGCGGCTCCCTTTCGGGCCGACGCAGGCGCCGACGGAATCAACATTTTCATCGCGGGAATACACGGCGATCTTGGAACGGCGGCCTGGTTCGCGGGCTACGGATTTCAGTTCCACTACGCCTTCGTAAATTTCCGGCACTTCCAGCTCGAAGAGCCGCTTCAATAAGCCGGGATGGGTACGAGATACGAGGATCTGCGCGCCCTTCGTCGTCTTGCGCACTTCTACAACGTAGCATTTGATGCGCTGGCCGACCGTGTAGGTTTCCGTCGGAATCTGTTCCGACGCCGGCAAAATCGCTTCGGCCTTGCCCAAGTCGACATAGACGTTCTTGTTTTCAATCCGCTGAATCAAGCCAGTAATGATGTCGTCGGTACGATTGTAAAATTCGTCGTAGACGATGCTCCGTTCCGCTTCGCGGAGGCGCTGGATCATGACCTGCTTGGCCGCCTGGGCGGCGATGCGGCCGAAATTGGACGGCGTTACGTCGACGTTGACTACGTCTCCGACTTCGTATTCCGGGTTCAGCTTGCGGGCGTCTTCCAGGGAGATTTCCCCATGGTCGTTGACGACATCTTCCACGACGGTTTTCGCCGCTACGATGCGGTAATCGCCCGTTTCCCGATTCAGCTCTACGTCGGCCAGGGGGTTGGCTTCCGGCTCCTTCTTATAGGCCGTAATCAGCACGGCTTCCAGGGAGTCGCAGATGACGTCTGTCGAAACCCCTTTTTCTTTAGACAAAAACGCAATAGCATTGAGCAATTCCTTATTCACGGTTACACCCTCCATTAAAAATCAATATGCAGACGAACCTGCGATATAGTTTTCATATCTAATATCTCTTCATTTCCATCGATCCGGACGGTCAGCTTGCCGTCTTCGCCTTTCCCTACCAAATCGGCTACCAGGTCTTTTTTGCCGTTGTAGGGCTGGAAAAAGTGAATATCCACGGTTCTGCCGGCGTAGCGGACAAAGTCCTTATCCTTTTTCAAGATGCGGTCCAGTCCCGGAGATGATACTTCCAGCAGATAATTTTCTTGTATAGGGTCCTTTTCATCGAGGACTTTGCTCAGCTTTTCACTGACAGCCTGACAGTCCTCCAGATCGACGCCCCCTTCTTTGTCGATAAATACGCGGAGGTACCAGTTTTTTTCGCGGACATATTCGACGTCGACCAGTTCCAAAGCCGTGCCGCTGATAATCCGTTCTACTTCCTGAGAAATCATTGTTTCAATATGTTCACGCTTCATGCCATTCACCAGCTATCCTTCTAAAAATTCATACAGGTAAAAGTTAAGAGTGGGCTCGCACCCACTCTCACATAAAAGAATCTAAATTACGTTTAGTATACCACTTCAGCCGCCTTCTGACAACGCCGCAAGGGCAAATCAGGATATATCGGCCGAAATAGAGTCCAGCACCGGCAGCAGACGCTGCTGCAGCGCCCGTTTCAGTCCCTCCAGGGACGAGCCGTCAAAATCATGAACCAAATTTGGAAAGTTATGAATCCGCCGCTCTGCAAAAAAATCGTCGCGGAGGACGTTGTACATGACGGACAAGCCGCTTCGCGACTCTTTCTGGTAATAGGAAAGAATCATGTAGGAGCCGTTAATAATCCGCACGGCCTGATTCGGCCGGATGAGGCAGCGGAATCCGCCGTATTCTGCCGGAAGGAACTCATCCCATTCTACGTCGGGCAGGCCCTTGTTCTTCAGTATGACGCTGAAATTACGGCTCGGCTCTACATAGTAGTCGCGGATGATCCGGGCCAGCCGGTCTTCCACCATCGCCCGGAACATGGCGAAATCGCTGGTAATAAACTCGATCAGGGCAAACTCCAGCATACCGATGTCCGTGCGGACGGAAAACTCTTCCGAATCGGGATTGAATATCGCCCGTACAGACCAGTTATTGTCGGCGTTGCAATAGGCAAACAGCAGGTACTCTTTATCGCCGCCGTTTTCCTGCACCATGCGATATTCCGTCAATAACTGAAAATCTCCCACCTGAAGTGGGAGAATAGATGCAATATTCCATTGTTTGAATGTTTCAATCAATGCTTCATCCATAAGAGAAAAAAATGGTGCGGTTGGTGGGAGTTGAACCCACACAATCGAAAGATTACTGCCGCCTGAAGACAGCGCGTCTGCCATTCCGCCACAACCGCATAGTCAATTAAAACTTGTAAAGATGTTTGTATTGCTGTTCATTCAACAAAACTATCTTAACATATTCTCGTGTTTCTGTAAAGGGTATTTTTTCAATTTCTGAAAAATTTTTTTCCCAACCGTATTCTTCCATCCATGAGTCGACGTGTCCGCGGCCAGCGTTATACGCAGCCAGGGCCAACACCTTGTTGCCGCCGTACTCATGCAGGAGATAGGCCAGATACCACGTACCCATTTTAATATTTGTCTGCACATTTGTCAATTGGTCCGGCGTAAAATTTTCGATTCCCATTTCTCCGGCAATCCATTCGCCCGTTTCCGGCATGATCTGCATCAGCCCCGAAGCGCCGCGATGGGAAAAGGCGTCTTCGTTAAACTTGCTTTCCACGAGAATCACCGCCGCGACCAGGGCGGGGCTGACGCCGTCTTCGTACGAATACTGGCGCACCATGTAGTCGTATTGAAGAGGATAGACGAATTTCCGCAGCACGTCGTCTTTCCACGAGCAGAAATAGGACGCGGAAAAACACGCCAGCACTACCGCTATGATAATTTTATCCTTTGTCTGTGTCTTCCGTCTCAACGCCGTCTCCTATCGTCTTTGAATTCTATCCATCAGCAGCGCCCACTGCGCCCGCACCTGTTCTTCCGTTTGAGCTAAGGCGCCGTTGTTGTCGATGACGACCTGCGACAGGGCGCGTTTTTTCTCTGCAGGCATCTGTGACCGAATGCGGGCCTCCGCTTCTTCCCGGGAAAAATGATTCCGGGCCATGAGCCGTTCCAGCTGCGTCGGCCCGTCTACGCATACAAGCCACACTTCATCGACATACGCTTGATATTCTATCTCAAATAACAAGGGCATGTCAAGAAAAACGAAGGATTTCTTCTCTACTTCCTCTATACGTCGGAGCTCTTCGTCAATTCGCTCGTAAATCAAGGGAAATAAAATGCCTTCCAGTTCCGCCTTGCGTTCGGCGTCATTGAACACGACGCCGCCGATATAGGCCCGGTCCATCGTCCCGTCTTCCCCTATTGCTTTCGGGCCGAAGGCCGCCGCTACGGCAGCCAGCCCCTTTGTGCCGGGCTGCACTACATCGCGTGCCAAGACGTCGCAGTCCACGACGGACGCGCCGAGCTCCTTCAGCATCAATACGACCGTACTTTTTCCCGACGCAATCCCGCCGGTCAATCCAATGCGATACATGACAAGTTCCTCCTTACACCTGGCAGTGCGGGCAATAGTGCGTTCCCCTGCCGGCAAACTTCGTATAGACAATCGTATGGCCGCATCGCGGGCACGGCGTGCCTTCTTTGCCGTATACCTGCAAAAAGGCCTGGTTCGACCCTTCCTGGCCGTTGCCGCTGATAAAGTCGCGTATGGTCGTGCCGCCATGGGCCAATCCCTGCCGCAGCACGACCCCAATGGCCTCGTGGAGTCTGCGGCATTCGTCGGGACTTATATCACAGCAGCGGCGCTGGGGCCTGACGCCGGCAAGGAACAGCGCCTCGTCGGCGTAAATATTGCCCAAGCCGGCTACGCAGGTCTGATCGAGCAAAAAGGATTTGACGGAACGCTTCGACGACTGGAGGGCCTCCTGCAAATAGGAAAGAGTAAATTTGTCGCTGTTGCCGTCAGGTCCCAGCGAATCGTAGCCGGAAATTCCCGTCGGCCCCTCCGGCGGCACGAGCCACAGGCACCCGAGGGTGCGGACGTCGCGATACAGGATATATCCTTCATTTAATGCGAAAATAATGCGCTGTCCTCGTATTTCTTCGTACTCCTCCTGATAGATGAGGCTGCCGGTCATGCGCAAGTGCACGAGCAGAGACGGACCGCCGCTGCAGCGAAGGAGCAAATATTTTCCCTTACGGCTGACAGCTGATATCGTCTGTCCCGTCAATAGGCGGCAAAATTCTTCAGGCGTCGTGTTTTTCACCAGGCGCGGCAGCAAGAGCCGTACGTCTTCAATCCGTTTTCCCACTGCGTGCGCTTCAATATAGGCGCGCACCGATTCTACTTCCGGCAATTCAGGCATATAACTCCTCCTATTTTGCTTCTTCCCAGTTCCGGCCGCAGTGAATATCGACGACCAGGGGCACCGACAAGGTCACGATGTGTTCCATCGTATCCTTCAGCAGCGTTTCCACTTCTTCCCGCTCGTCAGCCGGCACTTCCAGGACGAGCTCGTCGTGAACCTGCACGAGAAGGCGGCTTCGCAAGCTGCGGCGTTCCAATTCGTCCTGAACGGCGTTCATGGCCAGCTTGATGATATCGGCGGCGCTGCCCTGGATAGGCGTGTTCATCGCCGTCCGCTCGGCAAAGGAACGGCGCGTAAAGTTCTTGCTGTTAATATCTGTCAGCGTGCGGATGCGTCCGAACATGGTCTTGGCCATCCCCGTTTCGCGGGCTTCCGCCACGAGCTTGTCCATGTAAGCGTGAATCGTGCTGTAGCGGGCGAAGTAGGAGTCGATGTATTCCTTGGCCTGCTGACGGGAAATCGAAATATTGCGGGCCAGTCCGAAGTCGCTGATGCCGTAAATAATGCCGAAATTGACGGCTTTGGCGTGAGAGCGCTGCTCCGGTGTGACCTCGTCCCAGGGAATGCCGAATACTTCCGACGCCGTGCGGCGATGGATGTCCTGATTTTTCTTGAAGCCGTCGATCATCGTCGGGTCCTGGGACAAATGAGCCAGAAGGCGCAGCTCGATCTGCGAGTAGTCGCCAGATACGATGTAGTCGTATCCTTCGCCCGGCACGAATAAGGAGCGGATTTTGCGTCCCTGCTCGGTTCGGATAGGAATGTTCTGCAAGTTCGGGTCCGAGCTGCTCAGGCGGCCCGTCGCCGTGACCATCTGGTTAAAGGATGTGTAAATGCGGCCCGTTTCCCGGGAAATCAAGGGTTCCAAGCCGTCCAAATAGGTGGAAATCAGCTTTTTCAAAGCCCGGAACTGCAGTATTTTCGGGATCATAGGATGCTGGTCCATGAGGGCTTCCAGTACGGCCGAATCTGTCGAATAGCCTGTCTTCGTCTTCTTGATAACCGGCAATCCCAGCTTTTCAAATAAGATGACGCCGAGCTGCTTCGTCGAATTGATGTTGAAGGTCTCGCCGGCATCGTCGTAAATTTCCTCTTCCAGCTTGTCCGCTTCCAGCGACAGCTCCCGTTCCATATCCATGAGCCGTTCCGTATCGACGGTAAAGCCGTTCATTTCCATAACGGCCAGCGTATGAATCAAGGGTATTTCAATCGTATCGTACAAGGTCGTCAAGCCGGCCTGCTCCAATGCTTCTGCCGCCTTGGGCCAGACGTCGAAGGAAAACTGCGCGTCGCCGGCCAGACGTAGAGCTTCGTCGTCTCCTTCCTGCAGCGGCACGGCAAATTTTTCCGATAAATACGCCAGGCCATAGGCAGTCCGCGTCGGGTCCAGCAAATACGCCGCCAGTACGATGTCCGCCAAGGGCAGTCGCTTGTCCGTATAGGGTGACGCCGCCTTGACGAGCTGCTTGCCCTGCGACGTGACGACTAAGGCCGCGTCGGCTAAGGCGCGGAGATATTCTCCTTCCCGTCCTGCCGGCACGACGAACACGCCCTGCCTTCCCGCAATGGCTAAAGCCTTCAGCGCAGGCAGGGGCACGGCCGGTTCATACACGCCTTCCACGGCGACGATCTGGCCGGCCAAATCCTGGGGCCGCAAGTCGTCCAGCAGCTGCAAGGACACGGCCTGTTCCGGTTCCTCGTCGGCTAAGGATTCAAAGCGGTCGAAGGCGGCAAACCGGGCCAGCATATTTTTAAAGCCCAGACTGCGGAACAAGGCGGCCACATCTTCCTTGCGCGGCTGCGGCAGGAACATGTCCAGACTATACTCGACGGGCACGCTGCAGCAGATCGTCGCCAGTTCCTTGGACAAAAAGGCTTTGTCCTTGTTGTCAGCCAGCTTTTCCTGCAATTTTTTGCCCTTCACTTCGTCAATACGGTCGTACAGGGCCTCTACATGCTGAAATTGCGCGATGAGCTTCGCCGCCGTCTTTTCTCCGACGCCGGGAACGCCGGGAATATTGTCGGCCGTATCACCCATGAGGGCCTTCATGTCGACGACCTGGGACGGCGCGTAGCCGTATTCCGCCTCCATGACGTCGGGCGTAACGGCCAGCATATTTGTAATGCCCTTTTTCGTCAAATGGACCGTGACATTTTCATCGACGAGCTGCAGCGCGTCGCGGTCTCCCGTCACGATGTCAATATGAAAATCCTTCGCTTCCATCTGCCGGGCAACGGTGCCGATAATGTCGTCGCCTTCATAGCCTTCCAGCTCCAGGACATGAATGCCCAGGCATTCCAGTACTTCCCGTATCAAGGGGAACTGGGGCCGCAGATCGTCGGGCGCCGGCTTGCGCGTCGCCTTATAGCCGTCGTACAAGTCGTTTCGGAAGGTATGCTTGTCCTTGTCAAAGGCTACGGCTACGTAATGGGGCTCCAGCTGCTCGTACAATTTAAGCAGCATGTTTAAAAAGCCGTACACGGCGTTCGTCGGCCGGCCCTGGCTGTCCGTCAGGGAAGGGATGGCGTAAAAGGCCCGGTATAACAGGCTGCTTCCATCTATAATCAACAATGTTTCCTTCATGTCAGCCTCCTCTTACCGATGCAGAAACGCCTTGACGATGTTATATACAAAATAAATGACCAGCGCGCCCAGCAAATAGGGCATCGCCATGATGATAAAGCCAAGGGCGCTGATGATGACGGCGACGATGCAGAATACGATAAAGCCCAGGGCCAGCTTGACGCGCCAGGACAATCCCGACGTGATGATGCGCACGCCTGAACGGCGGCGCTGCTGTTCGCGCATCTGTTCCTCATAGGCTTTCTGTTCGTCCCGTACCGTACCATCTTCCTCAATCGTCTGCCCGCGGAAGCTGTCCCGTTCGTGATCCGACATAACCTTGGCTTCGGCCTGCTCGTACTGCTGGTACAAGCGATGGCACGATTCGCACATGCCGTCGTCATAGACGGCTTCTCTATCGCAATAGCGGCACTTCATAGTAGTCCTCCTAAATTTCTGTAGCACACATAATACAAAATATCTCTCTTATTATATCATTTATCGTTTTGATTATCTATTCATTCATACAAAACAAGGCCGGCAGCCCAAGCCATTTCGTTTTCCCGCCTGCCTATGGTATAATATGCGAGGCGTAAAAAGAAATCTGCGAATCATGGAGGAATGATATACGATGAATTTCATGGACGAAGCCATTAGCGAATCGGCAAAAAACCTAGAAACAGGCCACGGCGGACCTTTCGGCGCCGTCGTTGTCAAGGACGGCGTCATCGTCGGACGCGGCCATAACGAAGTATTGAAAAACAACGACCCGACCTGTCACGGCGAAATACAGGCCATCCGCGACGCCTGCCGCAATCTCGGCACGTACGACTTATCGGGCTGCGAGCTCTACACGTCGGCCGAACCCTGCCCCATGTGCCTTTCGGCCATCATCTGGGCGAATATTAAAACAGTGTATTACGGCAACAGCGCCAAAGACGCCGCCGCTATCGGCTTCCGCGACGACTTCATTTACGATTTCATCAAGCGGGGCTGCGCCGACGAAGATACGCTGGCCTTGCGGCAGATGGGCCGCGAAGAGGCCATCAAGATCTTTGAACAGTACAAAGAAAAGAATATGACCATATATTAATCGCTGCAAACTAAAAAGCTTGAAACGCAGGACTCTCCGAAGTCCCTTTGTTTCAAGCTTTTTTTCATGGCACGATTAAAAAATACGCGTCAATACGTCCCGCACATCTTCGGGCTGTACGTCGACGGGATTGTTGTCCGCCCGGCCTTTGGTGAAAGCGTGGCCGACGATGTAGGGAATATCGCCGCTGCCGATGCCGTAGTCCTGCAGGCGAAGGGCGAAGCCGCCGAGAGACAGCATGCGGAATATCCAGTCTTTGACCTCTGCCGCCGAAGCGCATTGGTATGCTTCCAGCAGATCTGCATAGCGGGGAATCGCCGCCTTATTGAAATCCATGAAATCGCCCAGCGTCAAAGCCGCCGCCGTGCCATGAGTCACGCCGAACTTTTCCGTCATGGGGTACGATACGGAATGGCAGACCGTCGTCTTCGTATTGCTGAAGGCCAGTCCGGCATATAAGCTGGCCTTGCCGATAAGCAGGCGCAGCTCCGCGTCGTTCGGATGAGCCGCCAAGTCCTCTAAATGACGGCGAATGAGTCCGATGGACAATAAGGCGAAGGTCTGCGATACTTCGTTCGTACGGCGGGCCCAGAACGACTCCGTACTGTGGCACAAGGCATCCAGCGCCGACGATATAGTCAGCGATACTGGGCAGGTAAGAGTAAACACCGGATCGACGACAGCCAGAGCCGCAAAATTGCGGGTATAGCTGCAAGACATCTTACATTCCCGTTCCCGATCCCATACGGTCGCCCACGGCGTCACTTCCGAACCCGTGCCGGACGTCGTCGGCACGCCGATCCAGGGAATAGGCTGCACCGCTTCATACGCCTCTGCGGCGATAAAGGCCCGCAGCCCTTCGGTCCCACGAATGCCGGCAGGAATCGCCAGGGCCAGGGTCTTCGCCGTATCCATGACGCTGCCGCCGCCGACGGCGAGGATGAGGCCGTACGGTTCGCCGCCCACCCGTTCCAGCATCGCGGCCATATCGGCCACGTCGGGATTGGAAAGCGTCAGCTCCTCTTCCCGGACGTCGCGCCCCGCTAAGGCCTTCCGCAAAGCCTGTCCGGCAGGACTTTGAGAAAAATCCATGCCGCGGGTCAGCAGGAGAATCTTCTTCTCCCGGCTCGTTTCCTCCAAGTAAAGAGCCAGCTTTTCCAAGCCGTCATGTCCGGCAAGGATGCGCACAGGATTATAAAATTCCAACGTTACCACTCCTTTTACTGCATGGACCGCTTGACGAGCAAAAAGCCGCGTTCTAAGCAAAAAGCGAAGGCGAATACCAGAAAAACGGCGAGTCCCGCTTGTCCATATTGATAGTTTTGTATGCTCGTGGAAATAGCGAAGCCGATGCCGCCGGCTCCCACCATCCCCAGAATCGCGCATTCGGCAAAATTGATTTCAAACCGCAGGGCAATCCAGGCGACGAGCTGCGTGACGGCACTGGGCAGCAGGCCGCAGCAGATAATCTGCCAGCGCGTCGCGCCTAAAGCCGCCAAGCCGTCTATCGTATCCTGCGGCACGTCCTCGAAGGCCTGGGAAAAGGCCCGGGTAAAAAAGGCCACCGTATGAATCGACAAACCCGTAACGCCCGCTACGGGGCCAAATCCAAAGCAGACCAGCATCAGTAGAACCCATACGGGCGTCGGCACAGCTCGCAAAAAAGTAAAGAAGGCCTTGACCGCCCCGGCAGCGATTCTGCTGCCGACGACGTTTTCCGCAGCCAATAGCCCGAAAACGAGGCCGAGGAATATACTGTACACCGTAGCCAGCACCATAATGGAAAAGGTGTCGGCGAAAGAAAGCAGGGTAAAGTCGACGCTGTCCGTCGTCATATGAGCCATTTTCCAAAAAATTTCAACGATGCCGGAGGAACGTTCCGCCAGCTGCAGCCAGTCAATATGCAGCATATACAGAGACACCGCGGCGGCTGCCGTCGTGCCGGCCAGGAACAGGGCGATGAAATGATCTCCCCCGCGGACGCCGACATCTATGTGTTTCTTGCCCTTTCTCTTGGGCCTTACGGCCGAATCTACGGCTGTAACTTCTTCTATATTCATGGATTCATCACTCTCTTTCGCAAGCATCCCGTCATGATATCTCCCAGGATGACAATTGCCGCAATCATCAAGATGATGCCGGCAGCCTGCGGATATTTAAAGGCTTTCAGATACGACAGCAGGACCATGCCGCTGCCGCCGCCTCCTACCATGCCGACGATGGTCGAGGCGCGGATATTGACTTCCAGGCAATAGAGAAACCATGAAATAAAGCCGGCTATGCAGCAGGGAATCACGCACTGGAACATGCGCTGCCAGAAATCGGCGCCTACGGCTTCCATACATTCTAACGTGTCCTGAGGAATTTCGTCAATAACCTCGATAAACGTTCGGGTCATAAAGGCGAAGCTGGTAATCACCAGGGCGATAAACCCTACGCTCGTGCCGACGCCCAGGGAGGAAAAGAGGATAAAGGCCCAGACGAGGGTCGGAATGTTGCGCAGGAAGGTAGCCGCGCCGCGGATGACGCCGGCGACGTACCGGGACGGCGACGTCTTTTCACTGCCAAATACGGCGGCCACGACGGCCAGCACTGCCGCAACAAAGGCCGACGATATGGCCAGGGAAATCGTCACGGCAATGCATTCCATGACGGCTTCGCTGAACGATACCTGCGGCGGCAGAAAGTCTTCCGTAAAGAACTTCCATCCCTCGCCCAGCTGCGGTATGATTTCTGCCGGGTTAAAGCCGGTATAGGCCGTGGCGGCGATAAAGGCCGCCGCCATAAGCCCAGTCATCGTATAGATTACATGAGATTCGTTCTGTTTCATAGGTTTCGTTCCTTTATCGCAAGTTCGTCGGCTGATACGCCGTAAATAGCCTGAATCACGTCGTCGTCCATATCGCCCGGCGGGCCGTCAAAGACGATCCTTCCCTTCCGCAGCCCGATGACGCGGGTCGCATAGGCCTTAGCTACGTCGATCTGATGCAGGTTGACCAGACAGGCGATGCGGCGGCGCGAGGCCATGGAATAAATCATATCCATGATAATTTTAGCGCTCGACGGGTCCAGGGAAGCAATGGGCTCGTCGCAAAGAAGAATCTGCGGGTCCTGCATAAACGCCCTGGCAATGCCTACGCGCTGCTTCTGTCCCCCAGACAGGTCGGCAGCCCGCGTATTGAGAAAATCGCCCATGTCGATTTCTTTCAGCAGCTCTACAGCCTTTTCCTTGTCTTCTTCCCGATACAGTCCTATCATCCCCTGCAAGGAGCCCATGTAGCCCAGCCGGCCATGGAGCACGTTCTGCAGCACCGACAAGCGGTACACCAGATTGTAGTTCTGAAAGATCATGCCGATTTGCCGCCGCAACGTCCGCAAATGGCTGCCCCGGGCTTGGGAAATATCCTCGCCGCCGATGAGTATGCGCCCTTCCGTCACGTCGTGGAGCTTGTTGACGGAGCGAAGCAGCGTCGACTTTCCGGCGCCGGACGGGCCGATGACGGCGATAAATTCTCCCGGATATACGGAAAAGGTGACGTCGTTTAATCCCAGCGTACCGTTTCCATAGCGCTTGCAGACATGTTCAAATACGACGACGGGCTGTTCTGTCCCATTCATGCTAGCAGCCTCCTTACGTATTGAGAAGCTGGTTCAGCTCGATGATAGGCTGGTAGTCGGTTTTGGAAGCTTCGACGAAGCGCGCGCCCTTCACCTTGATGACCTTCGTAAAATAGTCTTCGTTATTATACTGCAATAGGAAATCAGTCAGTGTCTTGCGCAGGTTCTGATCCATATCGGCACGGATGATCATGCCTTCCGAGGGAATCGGATCGGACGTGGCGATGACCTTGATATCGCCGGCATTGACATTGCCGTTGTTGATTTCGGCCTGCAAAATCTGATCCGACACGGCGGCCACGTCTACGTCGCCCTTAGCGACAGCCTGGATGCTGGCTTGATGCTTGCCGGCGTACATGGCCGACGAGAAAAACTTTTCGTTCATGTGCAGCGTTTCGCTGTCGAGATTTTCATTGGCAAAGGCCTTCATGAGCATGCTCGTCGGAATGAGATTGCCCGACGTGGAGCCCGGGTCGACAAAGGCCATCTTCTTGCCCTTTACGTCCTGAAGGGAATTGATATCCGAACGGTCTGCCCTCGTAATGAAGACGGAATGATACAGGGCCTTCGCCTTGTCTCCGTCAGGGGCCTTCATGACGATGACGTCTACATTACCGTCTAAGCGCTGGTTTGCCAGAGAGATGCCCTCTGCTCCCAAATAAGCCATGTCGGCCTTTTTCGTCCGCAAGGCTTCAATGATGCCGTTGTAGTCGGACGCGCTGATTTCCTTTACTTCCCGTCCCAATGCTTTGCCTAAATCTGCCGATAAGGCGCTGCGGGCGTCGGCGCTCTGCTCCGTCGATTCGTTCGGCGCGTAGGCGATCGTAAAGGGCTGCTGCCCGCTGCCGCCTCCGGAACTGCCACAGCCGCCGAAGCCTGCCGCCGCAGCTACCAACATTAAAGACACGCTAAGACCTTTCATCCACCGTTTCATATTCATGTCCATTTCCTCCTGTGTACGACAATATGATACTTTCCATATAATGCCTTGCTATACCTATATCCTACGGTATCCATATGTAGTTCCAGAAAATATATTGCAAATTCTTTGTAAATAATTGCATTTAGCAGCATTTATTTGCATGTTTTAGAAACACATAGCTGAAATCGTAAACCTAAAAAGAAATGGAAAAACCTCTGAACGGCATCCATTGCCATTCAGAGGTTTCGTTTGATTTCATATCAGCGGCGTTCTTTCATGCGCCGTTCAATATCCCGCTTCGCTTCCTTTTCGGCCAGAGCCTGCCGTTTGTCATACAGCTTCTTCCCTGTCGTCAAGGCAATCGTCACTTTGACCTTGCCCTTTTTGAAATATAAGTTCAGGGGAATCAAGGTATATCCCTTTTCTTTAATACGCCCTAACAGCTTGAGTATTTCATACTTATGAAGCAGGAGCTTCCGCGTCCGCAGCGGGTCGTGGTTGAAGCGGTTTCCCTGGTCGTAGGGGCTGATGTGCATGCCGACCAGAAACACCTCGCCGTTTTCAATGCGGCAAAAGCTGTCCTTCAGGTTGACCTTCCCCTGCCGCAGGGATTTCACTTCCGTCCCCGTCAAGGCGATTCCCGCTTCGTAGGTTTCATGAATAAAATAATCGTGGCGCGCTTTGCGGTTGTCCGTAATATATTTTACGCCACTCGGTGATTGTGCCACTGGCAGTTCCTCCTATTTTTTCCTGGACTTCTTGCCCTTGCGTTTTTTATCCTTCTTGCCCTTTTTCTTGCCTTTTTTGTCCTTCTTCTTTTTCTTCCCTTTCTGGGAATCTGCAGCGTCGGCAAACCAGTTTCGCTTCGTCACTTCCTGCTTACCGCTCCGGCTGCCGTTCTTCCTGTGCCGCCGTTCGGCGCCGGCCGCCATGAGCTGCCGCAAATCCTCCAGCGATTCTACCTTGCCGGGAACAAAATCGATTTCACATTTTTCGACGTTGACCTTCGCCAGCGTCACTTCCATCATGTCGCCCAGATGATATACGCGCCCGCCATGCTGTCCCCGCATCGTATACGTCCCTTCGTCGAACTCGTAAATATCGTCGGTCAGCAGGGAAATGTGAACCAATCCTTCAATGCCGTTTTCCAGGCCGACAAACAGGCCGAAGGACGTAATCCCCGTAATATGAGCCTCATAGGGCTGACCGATAAAGGGAACCATGTACTGGGCCTTCTTTAAATCGTCTGTTTCCCGTTCGGCCTCGACGGCAATGCGTTCGCGGGAGCTGGCCTGATCGGCAGCAATCGTATGGTATGCCAAGGACTGCTGGGCTTCTTCCTGAGTCAGCTTGCCTCTTTTTTTATTCTGCCGGATCAGCCGGTGCACCATCAAGTCAGGATAGCGGCGGATAGGCGACGTAAAATGGGTGTAGCACTCCGAAGCCAGGCCGAAGTGGCCGGCGTTATTCGTCGAATACCGGGCCTGCTGCATGGAGCGCAGGGCGATGGTCTGCACGACGAGTTCGGCGCTCGTCCCCTTAGACTGCTTCAGCAGCTTCTGGAAATCGGCGGGCTTGACGTCGTCGCCCGACGGCACAGGCAAATCAAAGCTGGCCAGCACGGTGCGCATCATCTCCAGCCGTTCCGGCTCGGGCGTTTCGTGCACCCGGTATACGGCCGGATTTTCGCTGTCTCTCAAATAGGCGGCGACGGTCTCGTTGGCGATGAGCATACACTCTTCTACGATTTGCTCGGCAATCGTCCGCTCTCTCTTTTCCAGCCGCAAGGGCTTGCCTTCTTCGTCGAGGATAATTTTATATTCAGGAAAATCGAAATCAATAGCGCCGCGGCGCAGCCGCATCTGCTTCAAAATCTGTGCCACGTCCTGCAGATCCCGCAGCATGGGCATAAAGGGCTGCAGGTCGTCGGGGATAATATCGTCAACTAAGGCTTTTTTGACTTCTTTATAGTTGCAACGCCGTTTGACGCGGATGACGGCCGGTCCGATGTCGGCCTTTACGACCTTGCCTTCCTTGTCGATTTCCATTACGCAGGTCATGGAATAGCGGTCCTGACCGGCGTTGAGGCTGCACATATCGTTGGAAAGAACCGTCGGCAGCATCGGAATGACCCTGTCGACGAGGTATACGCTCGTGCCGCGTTCGTACGCTTCGGCGTCGAGCAGCGTGCGGGGCCGCACGTAATAGCTTACGTCGGCAATGTATACGCCTAAGCGGTAATTGCCGTTGGACAGGCGTTCCACGTCGATGGCATCGTCCAAATCCTTGGCGTCTTCGCCATCAATCGTAATGAGCTGGCGATGGCGGTAATCGCGGCGGCCGTCTTCCAATACGACAGTCCGGTCGATGGAGTCGGCCTCCTTCAATACGTCGTCGGGAAAGGCAAAGGGCAATCCATGACGAGCCATGATGACTTTAATATCCAAGTCCTTGTCGCCGTCATATCCCAGTATTTCCGTCACTTCGCCTTCGGCCTTGCGGCCCTCTTCGGGCCATTTCGTAATGGTCACGAGGACGCGGGCGCTGCTGCGGGCGCCGGCCGTTTTATCCAGGGGAATATAGATATCCTCCCGGATCCGTTCGTCGTCAGGACGGACGAAGCCACATTGCTTTTCCCGCTCGAACGTCCCGACCAAGGTCTTATTCGCCCGCTCGACAATGCGGATAATTTCCCCTTCCGTTTTATGGCGGCCGCTGCCGCTCTGAATAATGCGCACGGCTACCTTGTCGTTATTCATGGCCGTATGCCGGTACTGCTCGGCAATGTAAATATCGTCCTGCATATTTTCGCAGAGGACAAATCCAAAGGTAGGCGTATATCCCTTGTATATGCCTACGATTTCCTGAGCCCGCTTAGATGCGCCGTAGCGTTCTTCGGATATTCTCACGAGACTCCCCCTCCTTATCATCTCTTCAAAGGTTTCAAACAGTTCGGACAGCTCCCCGCCTGACAGATGCAGCCGCTCGGCGCAGTCCTCCACGGTAATGCCGTCCGGTTCCATATTACATATATCCATTATATCATGGGACAACTTCAAATTCATACTCTTTATACATTCCCTTTCTCTGTCGTTCGTCTGCATATGAAAAAAGCCTGCGACGACGCCGCAGGCCATAACGTTCATTAAAATGTATTCAGCAATCTGCCTAAAATCAATGTCACGATTGCAAAGGCAATAGATACGACGATAGTTACTTTAGACAGCAATGCGTCCATACCGCGGGCTCTGCTGCCAAACAGGTCTTCCGCACCTCCGCCGAAGCCGGCGCCCATGCCTTGAGTCTTGCTTTTTTGGGCTACGACAACGCCGATAAGAATCAGAGACAAGATGACAACTAAGATTTCCAATACAGTAATCACGCTAATCCTCCTTACAACACATGCTTAACGATACTATTGTACACTCATTTGCCTTTTCTATCAATAGGTTCTGATTTATTTTCTCCATCCCGGTTTTCCAAATAACGTTCCAGCTTGCGCTTGACGCGCTGCAGGGCGTTGTCGATGGATTTTACGTGGCGATGCAGTTCTTTGGACATCTCGTTGTAGGACTTCCCTTCCAGATAGGCCGTCAGCACCTGCCATTCCAGGTCGCTCAGGATTTCGTTCATCTTCAGCTCGATGTCGGCAAATTCCTCCCGGCTGATGACGAGCTCTTCAGGGTCGCTGACGCGGATTCCCGACAGAATATCCTGCAGCGTCCGATCCGATTCATCTTCATAAATCGGCTTATTCAAGGATACGTACGAGTTGAGGGGAATATGCTTCTGCCTCGTCGCCGTCTTGATAGCCGTAATGATCTGCCGCGTAACGCACAGCTCGGCAAAGGCCCGGAACGAGGCCAGCTTGTCGCCGCGAAAGTCCCTCGTCGCTTTATACAGGCCTATCATGCCTTCCTGAATGATGTCGTCGCGGTCGGCGCCGACGAGAAAATAGGCCCGCGCTTTGGATTTCACAAAGTTACGATACTTATTGACGATGTAATCCATCGCCTCGCCGTCCTGTTCCTGCTGCGCCAGTTGAACGATTTCTTCGTCGCTCATCCCTTCAAATCTGTCCGACCGGGGAAATTCCTCTCGCATTTCTGCCTGCATATTATACCTCTACTATTTCGATCTGCGAATTTTTTCTAATTTTCTCAGCACGTCTTCGTCCTGCACGCGGTACACGACTTCGTTGCGCTGGCCGCCGTGCTTCAATACGTTGCGGTGGTCGTAGGCCGCCGTTTCCTTCCGCGTCCGCTCTACGTCCTCGGCAAGCTCTCTCGCCGGCATGCGGTACGCGCCGGTGCCCAGCACCTGCGTCTGTTCCGAGCTGTCGGACGTAGCGACGTAAATGATGCGCTTGTCGTTGCGGTGCTCGTAGACCAGCCGTTCGATGCGGCTGTCCGCCGTTTCCTCTTTATCCGTAAAGATGACTTCGCAGTCCCTGCCGATTTTCATGCTTTTTTCCGCCTCGTCCGTGTACATCGCGTCGAAGACGAGGACTAATTTATATCCCTTAGCCTTGCCGTAGCTCACAAGGGTATCCGTCAGCTTCTCCCGCGCGTGGTCCAGCGATTGGGCTGCCAGCTTTTTCAGCTCGTCCCAGGCAAAAATGATATTGTACCCGTCGACGATCAGCAAATCCTTCATTTCGCCACCGCCTGCCGCTGGCGCACGGCTTCATACATCAAAAGGGCCGCCGCCACGGAAGCATTGAGGGAATTAACCTGGCCGAACATGGGAATCTGCACGAGAACGTCGCATGTTTCCTTTACCAGATGGGATATGCCCCGGCCTTCGCTGCCGATGACCAGGACGATAGGCTCGGTCAGAGAGCTGTGAAAATAATCGACGCTGCCGTCCATATCGGCGCCGATAACCCAAAAGCCCCGCTTCTGCAATTTCTTCAAGGTCTGCGTCGTGTTGCCGATCTGTACGATAGGCATATACTCGACAGCGCCGGCAGACGTCTTGCCGACAGTTTCGTTAATCGGCGCGCTGCGCCGCTTCGGCAGGAGGACGGCGTCGACGCCGGCGCATTCGGCCGTGCGGATAATAGCGCCTACGTTGTGCACGTCTTCAATACCGTCCAGCAGTACCAGAAACGGCGTTCGGCCCGCCGCTTCCACGTCGGCAAGCACGTCGGTCAAATCGGCATAGGCCACGGGAGCGGCAAAGGCGACGACGCCCTGATGGCGGCTCCCCGGCGCCAGATGATTCAAAATCTTGGCCGGCGCGCGTTCTATTAGAATATCCTTCTCGCGGGCCAGCTCCTGGATGCGCAGCAGCGGCGGCGCGTCATTTCCGGCAGCTATATATAGTTTTGTAATGGACCGGCCGGCACGCAGCGCTTCCGTCACGCTGTTGCGCCCGACAATGATGCTTTCGTCGCTCATGGTTACACCTTTTCTCCATGTTTTATTGCACAATATTCTTTCGTAAACCTGTATATTTCATCCATAAGCCCATCGAGGCGGACGGACTTTTCCGCCATAATCAAGTATCCCACCAGGGCTTCCAGCGCCGTGCTGTCGTGATACTCGGCGACGGACGCGCTCTTCGGCGCCTGTGAATAGGCATTGCGGGCCCGCTGGCAGACAGAAGCTTCCGTCTCATCCAGCGTCTCCTTGATATGACGGTACACATAAGCCTGGGCCTTAGCCGAAACGAATTCCGAAGCCAGCAGGTGCAGGACCTGCACGTTGGGAATGCCCGTCTGCACCAAACGCCGCCGCAGATACAGGGCGTAATACGCATCGCCGACAAAGGCCAGGGAAATCGGGTCAAGCCGCGAGGCGTCCTGGTCGGGCACCTCCAGCCGCTCGCCTTTGGCAAAGGCCGCATAGGCTCGTCCTTTTAAGGCTTGAAGCTGTTTAAATTTCACTTTTTCCAACGCGCTCCCTGAGGAGAATCTTCAATCGTAATACCCAAGGCTGCCAGCTTATCGCGGATGGCGTCGGCCAAAGCATACTGCTTCTGCGCCCGGCATTCCTGGCGGATTTCCAGGATTGCGTCCATCAGGTCGTTGTAATCCTTGCTGCTGGCGCTGCCTTTCTGGCCGCTCCACCGTTCTTCCAAAATGCCGAGGATGTCGGTCATGGTCTTGAAAATACGTTTTACTTCCGATACGACGGACGAATCGACGGGAACGCCGTTGTTGACAACGGCGTCTTTATAGATATTGACCTTCTTCGCCAAATCGAACATCGCCGCGCTGGCCAGAGCCGTGTTGAAATCGTCGCACATCGCTTCTTCGAAGGCTTCTTCATTGGCCTTGGCGTCGGCCATGAGCTGCGCCGCTTCTTCCGACTTCGCGCCAGCCGGCATGTCGAGCAGTTCCAGCACGTTGTCGATCGACGTGCCGAGGCGTTCCAGGCTGCGGGTCATTTCTTCAAGCCGTTCGTCGCTGAAGTCGAGAGGGCTACGGTAATGGTTGGAAATGAGGAAGAACCGCAGGGCGTCCGGATTATAATGTTCCAATACATCCTTGACCAGGAAGAAGTTATTCAGGGATTTGCTCATTTTTTCCGAATTGATCGTAATGAAGCCGTTGTGGAGCCAGTAACGGACCATAGGCTTCTTGCCCGTATACGCTTCGGACTGGGCGATTTCATTTTCATGGTGCGGGAAAATCAAATCGCTGCCGCCGCCGTGGAAATCAAAGGTATCGCCGAGATACTTATTGCTCATAGCCGAGCATTCGATATGCCAGCCCGGACGGCCCGGTCCCCAGGGGCTTTCCCAAGACGGTTCGCCCGGCTTAGCGCCTTTCCACAAAGCGAAGTCCATAGGATTGTGCTTGCGGTCGTCTACTTCGATGCGGGCGCCGGCCATCATGTCGTCGAGGCTGCGGCCGCTCAGTTTGCCGTAGCCGGCAAATTTTTCCACGCTGTAATATACGTCGTTGTCGATGACGTATGCGAAACCCTTTTCAATGAGCACTTCAATCATGTGGATGATTTCTTCCATATGCTCCGATACGCGGGGGTATTTGTCGGCCCGGCGGACATGGAGCTTGTCCATGACGTCGAAGTACGACGCAATATAACGGTTGGAAATCGTATCCCACGTTACGCCTTCGCCGTTAGCCGCATTGATGATCTTATCGTCTACGTCGGTAAAGTTCTGAATATGCGTTACTTCATAGCCCAGGTGTTCCAGGTAGCGCTTGATGACGTCCCAGGTGACGAAGGGACGGGCGTTGCCCATATGGGAATGATTGTACGGCGTGATGCCGCAGACGTACATCTTGACCTGTCCCGGCGTGACGGGCGTAAACGTTTCTTTTTTACGAGTCAGCGTATTATATACTTTTAATTCTCTCATGGTAAACCTCCTTGATAATACAAAAAGGCCGCCATCCCTTTACAGAGACGGTGGCCCGTGGTTCCACTCTGTTTTTATGGCATCGCCATAATCTCAAAGCACATAACGGGTGCATCCGGACCAGATTACTAGCTTCACCTGATCTGCTCGCAAAGGCATCTTTGCAGCTTCTGCCATCTAAACAGGTTCTCAGCCCAGGCCCGTTCTCTCTGTAGCGCTCGTCTGCAAATCATTTTGGTCATTGCATTTAGATATACATTATTTATTACTATGTGCTACTTATATTAGCGAATATTCCCTAATCTGTCAAGCCCTTATTGGTTCAGCAAACCGCTCTGCTCCAACCGGCTCAACACTTTATCGCGGCCCATGAGGGCGACGATGACGTTGAGGTCCGGGCCGTGCATCACGCCGGTAATGGCGACGCGGATAGGCATGTATACGAATTTGCCCTTGACCTTCAGGCCCTTTTGAATCTTCTTGAACAAGGGCTGTACCGTGTCGGCCGTTACTTCGTCCAGAGCCGCCAGCTCATCGCGGAACATAGTCAGCACGGCCGGAGCCGTTTCTTCCTTCAATACGGCCGCCGTTTCTTCATTTTCCGGAGCATAGTCTTCCGTAAAGAATACCTGGACGGCATCGACGATCTGCGCGCCGTACTGGACGTGCTCGCGCATCGCCCAAACGACGTCCTTCAGCCAGGACAGCTCAGCGGCGTCCGGTTCCTGCGAGGCATAGCCGGCCTGCTGGAGATGGGGCAGGCAGAGGGCCAGCAGCTGATCGGCGTCGAGCTGCTTCATATAATGGAAATTAATCCAATTCAGCTTTTCAATGTCGAATACGGCCGGATTCTTCGCTACGCGGTCTAAGGAGAACTGCTGATTCAGTTCTTCACGGCTGAAGATTTCCTGATCGCTGTCCGGCGTCCAGCCGAGAAGGGCCAGGAAATTGACCAGCGCGTCAGGCAGATAACCCATATCGCGGTACTGCTGCACCGACGTAGCGCCGTGGCGTTTGCTCATCTTTTTCTTGTCGGCCCCTAAAATCAACGATACGTGAGCGAAGGTCGGCACGGGGAATCCCAGGGCATGGTACAAGACGAGCTGGCGCGGCGTATTAGACAAATGTTCTTCCGCCCGGACGACGTGGGTAATCCGCATGAGGGCGTCATCGATGACGACGCAGTAATTGTAGACGGGAATACCGTCGGACTTGACGATGACGAAATCGCCGACCTTATTGGAATCAAAGGCCACGTGGCCGCGGACGAGGTCGTCGAATTCCAGCGTTTCATCCTTCGGCGTCACGACGCGGATGACGTAGGGACGGCCTTCTTTTAAATACTGCTCTACCGTTTCCTTCGGCAGATTGCGGCATTTTCCGCTGTATACAGGCGTTTCGCCGCGGTTCATCTGTTCCTGCTTTTCCGCTTCCAATTCTTCAGGCGTGCAGAAGCAATAGTAGGCCTTTCCTTCGGCCAGCAGTTTTTCCGTATATTTCTGATAAATCGGCAGGCGGTCCGTCTGACGGTACGGTCCGTCCGGGCCGCCGACGTCGATGCCTTCATCCCACGTAATGCCCAGCCATTTCAAGGCTTCCTTGATATTTTCTTCCGACTCGCTGGTCGAGCGCTTTCTGTCTGTATCTTCAATGCGTACTACGAATTTGCCGTTCGTATGCTTAGCCATCAAATAGTTGAACAGCGCCGAACGAGCACCGCCGATATGGAACGGGCCTGTCGGGCTCGGCGCAAAACGAACGCGAACTTCTTGTGTCATGAACAATTCCTCCCATAAAATGCTATTTATTTCTATATTTCAGGACCATCGCCGCAGCCTGGGCGGCCATGCCCTCTTCCTTGCCGACAAAGCCGAGCCGTTCCGTCGTCGTCGCCTTGACCGACACGGCAGCTTCGTCTATCTGAAGAGCTCCGGCAATATTTTCAATCATGCGCGGCACGTAATCTTTGATCTTTGGCCGCTGCGCCATCAGCGTCACGTCGACGTTGATAACCCGGCAGCTGTTTTCAATCAGGATTTGCCGCACTTTTTCCAGCAGCAGCAGGCTGGATATATTCTTAAACTTTGCGTCTGAATCGGGAAAATACGTGCCAATATCCTTCAGTCCTGCCGCTCCGAGCAAGGCGTCCATCACGGCATGAACGAGCACGTCGGCGTCGGAATGGCCGGCCAGTCCCCGTTCAAAGGGGATTTCTACGCCGCCCAATACGAGCTTCCGCCCTTCCGCCAGGGGATGGACGTCGTAGCCGCTGCCGACGCGGTGTTCCGTCGGGCCGTTCATATAAAATTCCAGAATAGGCACGTCATCCATCGTCGTAACCTTGTGATTCCGCTCGTCGCCCTGCAAAATAAAGAGCTTTTCTCCCAAAGCTTCCACTAAAGACGCGTCGTCTGTTCCGCTGATATGGTGCTCTTTAGCGTACTCGTGAGCCTGTATCAATACGTCGCGGTGAAATATCTGCGGCGTCTGCACAGCAATAAGCCGGCTCCGGTCCAGGGTCCGCACCGTCTGCAGCCCCTGTCCGCCGGCAATTTCCCGTTCCTTTACCGTATCCTTGACGGGAATGGCGTAAACGGCAGCCTTGGCTTTGGCCATAACCCCGACGGCGTTGTCGTACCATTCCGGCCCGGCAAAAGGACGCGAGCCGTCGTGAACCATGACGACGTCGGCGTCGCGGCTCGTCGCCATTAACCCATTGTACACGGAATCTTCCCTCTCCGCTCCGCCTAAGGCATACCGCACCGGCATGGATGGGTGGAGAGACTCGACGATGGATACGATATCCTCATGATCCCGTTCGGCATTGACGATAACGACCTCGTCGACGGACGAAGCCGAAAAAACGTGCATCAGCGTATGCGCCAGCACCGGTTTGCCGCATAATGGATAAAAGAGCTTATTCCGCTCATATCCAAAACGCCGGCCTGAACCGGCGGCTACGACGATAACAGATACTTTCAAAAAATTCACCTACTCATCCGTAATTTTTACAAAAATCATCCGGCCTGCCGACGTCTGCAGCACCGACGTCACTGTGACAGGAACGTTTTTGCCGATATATTTATGGCCATTTTCAACGACGATCATCGTGCCGTCGTCCAGGTATGCTACGCCTTGATTTTCTTCCTTCCCGGCCTTTACGATATAGACTTCCATCTGCTCTCCGGGAATACGGGCCGGTTTCAGCGCGTTGGCCAAATCGTTGATATTCAGGACGACGACGCCCTGCAGGGCGGCTACCTTATTGAGATTGTAATCGTTCGTCACGACCTTGGCGTTGATCTGACGGCCCAGCCGCACGAGCTTGGAGTCGACGCCCTGGACATCGCTGAAATCATCGTTGATAACCCTGACTTCGACGTAGTTGTCTTCCTGCATCTGCTTCAAAATATCGAGGCCCCGGCGTCCTTTATTCCGCTTGAGCAAATCCGACGAATCGGCGATGAGCTGAAGCTCTTCCAGGACGAAGACCGGAACCAGCAGCGGCCCTTCCAGAAATCCGGTGCTGCAGATTTCCGCAATGCGGCCGTCGATAATCGAGCTGGTATCGAGAAGCTTTCCGGAAAACTCATTGTGCTGGCGCTTGACGTTCGGCTCTTTATTCTGTTTTCCCAGGCGGATAGAACCGACTAGCCCCAAAATATCAGCCCGCTTGCGGATAGCAATGCTCATGCCGGCATATCCGAACACGATGCTGAACACGATAGGACCGTAAGCGCCGATAATAGGCAGTCGGGCAAACGCCAGCCCAATTAAATTAGCAATAATAAGTCCAAAAAGCAAACCCAGCGTTCCGACTATCAGGTCCTGGCTTTCGAAATCGCTCATTCCCGATTCGATACGGTGAATGATCTTCCAAATCAAATGAAGGACAAAGGGAGAAATGAGATAGCCAATCGCTACCCCCAGGACGACGCCTATGATATAAGCGATAACGGTAAGCAGCGTAATGCCGAAAACGCTGCCGTGAAAAAATCTCACTTCAATTTCCGCGCTGAAGTAAGGCGTCGCGATAATTTGATCAGAAATCATGACGCAGACCACGGCCATGATCAGCATGATAACGCCTCTCATGATATTATCGGTAATCTTGCCGCCGTTAAATTTCTTTGTACGCCGTTCCTTTCCCTTTTCGTTCGTACCAGTCGCACGTTCCACATCCATTGTGCCGCACCTCCTTTTTCACCGTGTATGATTTACGATAACTATATAACTATATCACACTTTTTAATAATAAACCACAAAAATAACAGGGACATCACAATTTTTTTACAAAAGGATAAACTTTTCCCGACGAAGCCCCTCTCTTGGCCCAGCGAATGGGTTGTGCAGGCTTCTACGTCGCTGTAAACGCCGCCTGTATCGCGTCGCGCAGCGTCGCCGCCCCGATAATCCGGCATTGCGGGAAAGCTCCTTCCTTGATTTCATCCAGATTTCCCTTGGGAATGATAAAGGTCTGGAACCCCATCTTCGCGCCTTCCTTGATGCGCCGCAAGGCATGGGGCACGCGCCGTATGTCGCCGGTCAGGCCTACTTCACCCATGACGACGGTTCGGCTGTCCATCGGCATGTCGCGCAGGCTGGAAAAAACGGCCAGCACGACGGCTAAATCGGCGGCAGTTTCCGTGACGCGCAGGCCGCCGACGCTGTTGATATACACGTCCTGCGTGCCCAAAGACAGGCCGACGCGCTTTTCCAGCACGGCCAGCAGAATAATCAGCCGGTTATAGTCCATGCCCGACGCCGTGCGGCGCGGTACGGCAAAAACGGAATGCGTTGTCAGGGCCTGAATCTCTCCTAAAAGAGGCCGCATGCCGTCCATGACGGCGGCCACAGCCGAACCAGCTTGATTCGCCGACCGTTCGGCCAAGAGCATTTGCGACGGATTGGTCAATTCAGACAATCCCGTTTCTTCCATCGTAAACAATCCCGTTTCATTCGTCGATCCAAAGCGATTTTTTATGCCCCGCAGCACGCGGAACTGATAATTCCGCTCTCCTTCAAAATACAGGACGACGTCTACCATGTGTTCCATCATGCGCGGTCCGGCAATCGCCCCTTCTTTCGTGACATGGCCTATGACGATGACCGAAATGGACTCCGTCTTGGCAAATTCCATGAGACGCCGCGTGCTTTCCCGTATCTGAGTCATGCTGCCCGGCATGCCGTCGGCGTCGCTGCTGTACATCGTCTGGATAGAATCGATGATCAGCAGCACCGGACGGCGTCGCTTTGCTTCCTGCAGTACGGCGTCGAGAGACGTATCGGCCTGTATGATGAGATTGGAAGCCGTAATTCCCAATCGTTCCGCCCGCACCTTAATCTGTCCGGCCGATTCTTCGCCGGAGCCGTACAGCACCGCGCCGGCATGGCGGCACACGGCATCGGCAATCTGCAGCACCAAGGTCGATTTGCCGATACCGGGGTCGCCGCTCAGCAAGATCAGCGCACCCGGCACGATACCGCCGCCCAGCACGCGGTCCAGCTCACCGATGCCCGTCCGGACGCGGCTCATCTGTTCCATGGCGATATCCTGCAGCAAGGCCGGCTTCGCCCCCTTGCCCTGCCGTGTGCCGATGCCCTTAGGCGGTTCAGGCGCAGCTTGTTCTTCCATCATCGTATTCCATTCTCCGCACTGGGGACACCGGCCCAGCCAACGGCTGGACACGCTGCCACAGTTAGCGCATACGTATCGGGTTTTCGATTTAGCCATCTGCGCCCTCCTATTCTGATTCGAGAAGTTCTAAAAACGCTTCCGGCCCAGGAAGCTTCTGCAAGAGCTTCCACGGCTCATGAAGGGCCAGCTGGTCACAGGAATAATGGCCCGTCGCGACGGATATGGTCTTTGCGCCGATAGCCTTGCCGCATTGGATATCATAGGGCGTGTCGCCGATGACATACATTTCTTCCACCGCATCGCCCCAGGCGTCCTTAGCCAGCTCATAGGCGTGGCGCGCCAAATCGTCGCGATAGTAGAACTCGCAGGCAAAGCCGGAATGGTCAAAATCAAAATAGGACGACAATCCGAAGAAATCCAGCTTCATACGCGCGCCGTGAACGCTGTTTCCCGTAAGAAGCAGCTGCCTAAAGGGCGGCCGGTCGGCAAAAAAAGCCAATATATCGCGGACGGGCTCAAAGATTACGCTTTCTTCCCGTTTGACCTTAAGCCATTTCATCAGCTTCTTTTCATATTCCCGGCAAAACCAGCTCACTTCTTCATCTGTCGGCATACGGCCTGTTGCTTTATACAGCAGCTGCTGGCAAATGTAATTGTCCGTCCGGCCGCCGGCAGAAATAGGCGGTACCGCCGCATCTTCACCCTGCATGGCATGGAAGACTTCTTCTATAGCGTATAATCCGGCCCGGCCCGTATTCAGCAGCGTGCCGTCAATGTCCCAATATAACAGCTTCATCATGTCACCTCATTAAAAATAGGGGCTGGAGTAGCATAGGGGAATCTAACTCCCTCTACCCTGCTCCCAGCCCCTGTTTTACGTTGCGTTAAAAACTACATGCAGCAGACACGCATTCCGGCCAACGCCAAACATGCCCTATTAGAGGTTCGATACGATGTCTTTCGTATCGCGGGCAATCATGATTTCTTCGTTCGTCGGGATGACGTACATCTTAACAGTAGAATCGTCCGTGCTGATCAGCGTATCTTTGCCGCGGACATTGTTCCGTTCGGGATCCAATTTAGCACCCAGGAATTCCAGTCCCTGGCAGATAGCGGCACGGTCATCAATGCCGTTTTCGCCTACGCCGGCCGTAAAGGTAATAACGTCGACGCCTTCCATGGCGACAGCCAACGCACCGATCAATTTACGAACCTGATAGTGGAACATGTCAAGCGCCAGCTGAGCCCGTTCGTTGCCCTGGGATGCTGCATCGCCGAGGTCGCGGAAGTCGCTGGAAACGCCGGAAATACCGAGAACGCCGGATTTTTTGTTCATGAGAGCGTCCATTTCCTTCGTGGACAAGTTGTGCTTATCCATGACGTTGAGGACGATAGCTGGGTCGATATCGCCGCAGCGCGTGCCCATAAGTACGCCTGCCAGGGGAGTAAAGCCCATTGTCGTGTCGACGCATTTGCCGTATTTGATAGCTGCCAGGGAAGATCCGTTGCCCAAATGGCAGTTGATGATGCGCAGTTTTTCGACAGGTACGCCCATTACTTTCGCAACCTGGCCGGCTACATAGCGATGGCTCGTGCCGTGGAAGCCATAGCGGCGGATGCCGTCTTCTTTGTATAATTCATACGGGAGGCCATACATGAAAGCTTTCGCCGGCATTGTCTGATGGAAGGCCGTATCGAATACGCCGACCTGAGGAACGTTCGGCATAATAGCCTTGCAGGCGTTGATGCCGATGATGTTGGGCGGATTGTGGAGCGGAGCCATAGCGGAGCATTTTTCCAGGGCTTTCATGACTTCGTCCGTAATCAGCGTCGAGCAGGCGAATTCTTCGCCGCCGTGAACGACGCGGTGACCTACGGCGTCGATTTCATCCATCGATTTGATGACGCCGCATTCTGCGTCTGTCAAAATATCCAATACGAGCTTAACAGCAACTTGGTGATCCGGAATAGACTGCTGGATTTCTTTTTTCTGGCCATTCCATTTGTGGGTCAGCAAAGAATCGGACAAGCCGATTTTTTCGACAACCCCTTTTGCCATGACTTCTTCATTGTCCATGTTTACCAGCTGGTATTTCAAGGACGAGCTTCCGCAGTTTACAACCAATACGATCATGCAATTTACCCTCTTTCATTTTCTGTAATTATTTTATTTGGCCAAAAATGTACTCGGTCACTTCCTGTCCCATGCCGTCGCCCTGACGGTACATGTACATGACGTGCCAAATTTGACCGTTATCTTCAAAGAAGAGACTCTGTACGACGAGATCGGATACTTGCCCGTTCAGGGGTTCGCGGTACGTATACTCCCCTTTTACGGCAGGTCTTCCGCCGGCTGTCGTCGGAGTGATCTTCGTTTGCAGATCTGAAATATCCGGCGTCTGTTCCAGCATGGCCACGTCGCGCTCGGCTGCCATCTGCGGCGTCATTTCACCGGCAGGCTCCGACATAACGATCAAATTCAGGTGCTTGTCGTTGTTGACATACATCATGGCGCCGCCGCCCTGCCGCCTGACATGGGCTAAATCAAAGGGACTCAGGAGATATACTTCCGAATCGCCGGCTTTCAGCTGGGCGTATCCAAAGCTGTATTCCTCCATCATCGTAGCGCCGCCGCAGCCGGCCAGAAGCATTGCCGCCGCCGTCATCGCTGCAACAGATAAGGTTTTCCATCGTTTCATCATACAACCACCTAATTTTATGCTTTCTCCAGACTACGTTCATTATAGCATATTCCGCTTTTGATAAAAAGGGAAATATGAGGACAATCATGAATTCCTGTCATGCCTTTTATACAAGCATATTAGCCATATTATTCTACTCTATTTTTTATTTCAATCACCCTTCATAGTAGTATATAATAAACAATACATTAAGATTCACATGTCAGATAAAGGAGACTATCATGAACCGCATTGCCGTCATTGCAGAATACAATCCCTTTCACAACGGCCATTACTACATGCTTCGCACCCTGCGCAGCCGTTTCGGCAGCGGCGCGCCGATCGTCGTCGTCATGAGCGGCTCTTTCGTCCAGCGCGGCGAGCCGGCTTTGTTCGATAAATGGACCCGCGCGTCCTGGGCTTTAGACGGCGGCGCCGACTGCGTCGTCGAACTGCCGGCCCTCTACGCCTTGTCCAGCGCCGAAGGCTTTGCCGGCGGCGCCGTCCGGCTGGCAGCCCGCCTTGGCTGTACCCATCTGTCCTGCGGCGTAGAAGCCGGGACAGCCGACGATTTTCATCGTCTTGCCCAGGCATCCCTTGCAGCCCTCGGCGATTTCCGCCCTGGGCAAACGGGATTGACCTACGGCCAGTACATCAGCCAGGCCACGGCCGGGAAGACTACGCCGGAAACGGCGGCGCTGCTCGGCGAGCCGAACGCCCTGCTGGCCCTGGAATACGTCAAGGCAATTCATCGCTACGCGCCGTCATTGGAATTCGTCCCCATTCGCCGTCAAGGCAAACATGATGGAGCAGACTTAACCGGACCCTTTGCCAGCGCCTCGGCGATTCGCCGCGAGCTGCAGGCCGGCTGCCTTGAAGATGCCGCGCCATATCTTCCGGCCAAAGAGCTGGCCGAAATAGGCCTCCTCCTTTCTCAGGGCCAGTATGCCGATTACAGCCGCTACGGCGACTGCATCCTGTACCGCAGCCGCCTTCTCTCGCCGCAGGAACTACTCTCCTTGCCGGCCTTTTCGGAGGGTCTGGAAAACCGCTGGCATCGCTGCCTGCTGCAATCGACTTCCTGGCCAGAAGCTCTCGACGCCTTAAAGACGAAGCGCTACGCCTACAGCCGTCTGCGCCGAATGGGAGCTTACACGGCCCTCGCCGTGCGCCGCGCCGACATGGAAAGGGCCTACCTCGAAGGCCCCCAATACGGCCGCGTATTGGCCCTGTCGCCCCTCGGCGCGTCCGTCTTAAAGGAAGCGAAAAAAGAAATCCCTATCATTACGAAGCTGCGGACAGGAATGAACCGCCTTTCCCCCTTCGGGCAGCAGATGCTCCAGTACGATATGCGGAGCACCGATATACAGTCCCTGTGCTTCCGCTCGCCGTCTAGCCGCGGCGGATTGAAAGATTATTACGCCTCGCCTTCCATGAAAAAGTCCATATTCCGCCGGTAATCTTTTTTCTTCCCATGCAGTCTATCGCATTAATATTTGTATATTCTGCAAAAATTTGCTATGATGTATTATGTTATTGTTTTTTATTTCATATCCCAAAATCAAATTTTATAATCAGGGAATTGGAAGGGGTTTTGCAGCATGGGGATATCGTTAAATCTAAATATTTATCAAACCTTGGCGGCCGCCATCATCGTATATTACGTCGGCGTGTTTCTGCGCGTCAAGCTGAGCTTTCTCCGAAAGTATTGTATTCCGGCTCCGGTAGTCGGCGGCATCTTATTTGCAATTCTTAACTGCGTCTTATACACAAACGGAGTCTGGACGTATGAACAGGATACGACGATGCAGAATATCTGCATGATGCTTTTCTTTACGAGCGTCGGCTACACGGCCAGCCTGAGCCTGATCAAGCGAGGCGGTATCCTCGTATTCAAGATGGCCGTAATCACGACGGTTCTGATTCTCTGCCAAAACATCATCGGCGTAGGATTGACCAACGTCTTCGATTTGAATCCCCTCATGGGACTTGCGACAGGTTCTATTCCCCTGGTCGGCGGCCACGCCACATCGGCAGCCTTCGGCCCGGTTCTGGAAAAAATAGGCCTTGAAAACGGTACGACCATTTCCGTCGCCGCGGCTACCTTCGGCCTCGTCGCCGGCGGCATCATCGGCGGCCCTGTCGGCGAACGCCTCGTCCATAAATTCGACCTGCACAGCAGCGCCGCTGCAGAACGTCTCGACCCGGCCGCGGCGCAGCCCGAAGTAGAAAAGCTGGAAGCCGCTGCCGCTAATAAAGAAAAAGCCCATGAAGCTATCGAACAGGAACAAAAATCGGGCCAGACGATTAACAATCACCGCTTCATGAACGCCATGGCTCATCTCTTTTTAGCCATGGGCCTGGGCACGTTAGTCAGCAATTTCTTCGTCAGCGTTGGTCTCGTCTTCCCGGCCTACATCGGCTCCATGCTCGTCGCCGCCGTCATCCGGAATATTGCCGACTTCACTCACGTCTATCCTGTATACCAGCGGGAAAGCGAAGTGCTCGGCAACTTAGGTCTGACCATTTTCCTGACCTGCGTCCTCATGAGCCTGAAATTATGGCAGCTCGGCGCACTGGCCCTGCCGATGATCGTCCTCCTGCTGACGCAGACCGTCTTCATGGCCCTGTTCGCCTATTTCATCGTCTACCGCACCATGGGCCGGAACTATGAAGCAGCCGTCATGTCGTCAGGCGTCTGCGGCTTTGGCCTAGGCGCAACGCCGAACGCCATCGCCAATATGACGGCTATGACGGAACTCTTCGGTCCGGCGCCGACGGCATTCTTCGTCATCCCCCTCATCGGTTCGCTCATCATCGACCCTGTCAACGCGTCGATTCTCATGATATTCATCAACATTTTGATTTAATATATTACAGCAAACAGGCTGATGCAGCATCAAGGAATGTTCTGCATCAGCCTGTTATTATTTTATATAATTCTTCATCTACAGTGCCATATTATCTTAATGGCAGCATGATCTAGGTTAAATCCAGCGCAGGTTCCAATGGCAATGTCTTCTCATGGCTTCTCCAACTCATGAAGCATATTGTGCCAGTAGGCTGCCTGTTGTATATCCTGCCGCACGCCTTCGCCATGCTCCAGGGCGTATATATAATTCTTAATTCCCTCCGTATAGCCGCTGGCAGCCGATAAGGCAAACCAATACGCCGCCTGCTGCAAATCCTGGGCGACGCCGCGGCCGTCGCGGTACAGTTGGCCTAAATTATTCTGTGCCGGCCCGTCTCCTGCAAAGGCCGCCTGCTCATATAGGGCTGCCGCCCTCGCCTCGTCCTTTTCGACGCCCTTTCCCATTTCATACAGATATCCTAAATTATTTTGGGCAATAAAATTTCCCTGAGCTGCGCCCTGAGCATACCAATAGGCTGCCTGCTCATAATCGGCCTCGCCGGTATAGCCAAATTGATACATGATGCCGGCGTTGCACTGCCCGTCGGCGTCGCCGCTCCGTCCGGCCTGTTCGTACCAAAACAGGGCCTCCCTATAATCTTGGGGCACGCCGCAGCCGATTTCATATAAATGTCCCAAATTATTAGCCGCCGGCCCATGTCCCTGCAGAGCCGCCTTCTTATACCAGCTGCCGGCCCGTTCGTAGTCCTGCGGCACGCCCAATCCCTGTTCATATTGATAGGCCAGGTTATACTGTCCTTCGGCCCAGCCGCGGCGAGCCGCCATGCCGTACCAATAGAAAGAGCGAGCTAAGTCGTCTTCATCGCCGTCAAAAAAATATACGTCGCCAAGACGGCACTGCGCTTCCGCATCGCCCTGAAAGGCCTGCTTTTCCAAGGTCAAGAGATTTTCTTCTTTCATATACTACCCCTTCTTTATCATCCTATTGGCATTGTACGGAAGGGATTTTTTATTGTCAAGATAGATCTTCTTCGTTGATAGTGTAAAGTTGTTATGGGAATTTTTTTGACAGGCCATTTTTGATAGTTCTCTTAATCTGTTAATATTACTACTATAGTTACGTTATAGACAGCATACAGCAACGTGCTGACACTAGCATTCCCGTTACGTTATAATTCTTTAACTTTTGTACACTAAAGTTTTCCCACAATTATTTTACGCTGTCT
>NZ_SJOT01000017.1:0-55030 GCF_012027795.1 Megasphaera sp. SW808 | reverse complement strand
TGTACGCAAAAAAATGGCTGAAATACCGCGAAAAATAGGCATTTTTCACTTGACATAGGGGGGGGGGTGGGTATGCGTTATACTGATAAAGAGTATGTGTATACAGCCGATAGGAAACGGCTCGTATGCATATCCCCTTTTAGTCATCATACATCGTACGTATTGAAATATAGCATGGCAGTATAGGTTATTCGTCCGATAAAAAAAACTGGAGCTGGTTGATCGTGAGGGCGAGGCCGTATGGCCATGGGCAAGGAGGAAATCATATGATAGGCAAACGAAACTTAGGAAAAGCCGTCGTGCTGGGCTTACTGTTAAGCACCGGCGTGTACGGCGCGGCATGGGCAGAAGATATTGAAATGGGTGGAAAACTATGGAATGAAGCATGGAATCCCAATTATACTGAGATTGAAGCAGGGGATAATTTAGTTGTAACTACGGGTGGAGTAGGTATAGGACCTAATGGCACGGTAAATGTGATTGACGGCGATTTGACTGTTGAGTCTGGTTCTAATTCCATCCAAAGCGGGTATTCAGAAAATGCAACAGTTCAGATTTTGGCTAATAATGTTACACTCAATTCTGGAGATAATGGTATTCTTACAACAGGAACAACACTCGGTAGTGATAATAAATATCCAAGTACTGTTTTGGTAGGCTCAGAAGACAACGAAGTCCAAAGCTTAACCATTAACGCTGATGGTAATGGCATTGATAATCAAGCCGGCAACATTTATATTTACGGCAGTGATAACAGTGAGATTAATATTTCTACGAATGGTACAAGTTATCAGAGTAAGGATAAAAGAGCAGCTATACACAATGGATATTCAAAAGGAGAAATCATCGTAAATGGCGGTACAATCAACCTTTCTACTACGACAGGTCATGGTATTAGTACTTGGAACGGCACCACTACTTTAAATTCTAATCAAATTGATATAACCACAGTAGGTAAGGATGATAGTAATGGCATTGATGTTATGGGTGGTACAACGACTTTAAACTCGGATACGATTACTATAACAACAGAAGATGGCGATGGCATTAACTCTACTGGTAGTGCCACTACTTCTTTAAATTCCAATAACGTTTCTATAACAGCCGGTGGGAGTTACGGTATTTATAATACGTCTGGGACAGTTTCTTTAAATACTAAGGGAAACAATACTATCAATGTAGACTCCCATGGTGTTTATTCAGCTAGGCAAGATGGACAAATTAATATCATAGCTTCTGAAAATGCGAATCCTGACGGATGGAGTGACAAGAGTACGTTGGGAGAATCAGCGTATCGCAATGACATATTAACCGTTGGCACCGGTATATTTTCTTCCGGTTCAGCTACTATTAATGTGATGGCTGATCATACCAACCGTATTATGGGTAGCTCTAGTGGTATTTATTCTCGTGGTCAAAAGAGTATTATAAACATCAGAGCCGGTCAAGACAACTCTATTGGGAATGCTTATTTTGAAGGAGAGGTATATGACGGCGACATTGGAATTGAGTTATCTAGTAAAGGTAGTGGCAATGTAGTTAATGTTATTTCTGAAAAAGGGCAAACTGATATTTATGGCAAGATTGGTATCAGTAGTACCGGCAGCGGCAATAATGGACAAGTATTTGTAGATGCTGGGACAAATATTAATATAGACAGCAAAGATATTGGCGTTAAGGTTTCCGGTGAGAACAACAGTACGGGTTTAACTGCTGACGGCGTAAATGCTGTAAGTGTAAATGGCGGAACGGGTACAAACAAAGCCGGTCTTTCCAGTTCCAATAAATCTACGATTACGCTTGATGCGCAGGGGAATGCGGTTTCGCTTATTGATAACGGCGCAGGTAATGGTATTGAAAGTACAAAAGAAGGGAATGTATCCTTAAAAGGTGCAGAATATAATACCATTTTGGCAAATTCGACAGAACTTTCAACGCTGGCTGATACAGACGGTTCTGGAGATACATATGGCGATAAGTATGCAATCAACGCCAGTGATGGCGGTACTGTCGATATGAAAGCCGGCTCGTTCAATACTGTGTACGGCGCCGTCTATGCGACGGGCGACGAGAAGAACGGCGTTGGCAGCGTTACGATTGGCAAGCTGGATGCAGAAGGCAGTACCTTTAGCAGGGCTGCTGGCGGCGACGTGGTAAACTATATCGGTTCGGCTGCTGTGATTGATAAGGCCGGCGACTTGGATCAAAGTAAAGATGAAACGATGCGAAACTTGGATGTTGTTTCTGCACTTTACGCGCAGGGCGGGGCAGAGATTCACCTTTCCGGCAACAATACCATCCGTACGTATGCCAATAAAGAGGATGATACTACTGCCGAAAGAAGCATCTGGGCTTACGATAAAGGGAAAATCAATGTAGATGGGTATACGGACATTCGCACCAATCAATATGATAAATCTCCCAACTCTATGGATGTTGCCGTTGCCGCAGGGACAGCAACGAATTTGGACGCAGATGATTTTACAAACTATCCTGTTGATGACGATAGTCTGGCAAAAGTAACTATCAATTATGCCAATGCCAACGGCGTTAAATCCTACATCGAGGGCGATGTGTTAGCGGCGTATGGCGGCGTGGTAACGATTCAGGCTCAAGAAGGGGTAACACGTGCGGTGAATACCTCAGGTATTGATATTCACGGCAATTTGCTTTCCGGTAATAAAGGCGTGTTAAACGTCAGCCTAGGCAACGGCGGCACCTTGACGGGACGCGCCGACGACTATGGCGACGCCGGAACGGTTGCAAACAGCGGTCACGGCACGGCGAATGGAGAGGGAGAGACTTTCTTCAACCCGGCCTTCAGCAGCGAAATCCTTACGGGCGGTGAAGTAAACCTTACCATGGGCGAAGGCTCGAAGTGGACGGTTACGGGCCAGAGCTGGATTACGAAAGTGGATACGGGACATAGCGAACACGTCGAAATCGACCTCAGTGCGACGGATTCGGAATTGAATAAAACGGTACAGGCTTTGACGATCGGCGAAATGAAGGGCAACGCCATGTTTACGATGCAGCTTGACGGGGAACGAAGCGTCAGCGATATGCTGTACATGAAGAAAGCCGAAGGCGAGTATTTCATCAATTTGAAAAACGCCGTGACTGTAGAAGACATGTATCAGGATGGGTTTGACGGCTTGCGCTTTGCGACGGTCGGCAAGGAGTCTCATGCCACGTTCAGCGCCGGCACGTATGGCAACGGCGTGTATAACATCGAATATGAAGTCGGCACGGACAACTATGATGGAAATGAGGAAAACAGCGCGTATAACAGCACGAGCGGTAAGGGAGAGATGGACGAAGCAAAACCGGGGAATGATTTGGTAGATAATCTCTTTAAGGACGAACCGCAGGAAGCCGCCGCGAACGGCATCATGACCTTAGCGGCCGTCGCTTCGCCGGAGTCGACAGATGCGTCTGATACGACGGAAGACATGGGCAAGAATACGGATATGAACGGGAAGGAATTGAACGTTGAGACGAACTTCAAGCTCATCGACGTCAAGTCGACGGAATTATCCAATGCCGGTAAGACCATCATCGACATGTCCAAGGTCAACTACTCCAACGCCATCTACATGGATCGCCTGAACAAGCGCATGGGTGAAGCGCGCTACATCGACGGCGACGAAGGCTTGTGGGTGCGCATCCGCCACGACCGCATCGGTAAGTCCGACGCCTTCCGCAGCAAGAACACCATGATGGAGCTGGGCTATGACAAACGCGTCGACGACCGGGAAGACGGCGAACACCGCCGCGGCTTTGCCATCGACTACATGCGCGGCACGACGGATTACCATAACGTAGCCGGTGACGGCGACGTACGGCGCGGCGGCGTATGGTTCTACGATACGTGGCTGGGCAATAAGGGCCATTATTCCGATTACGTCCTGAAATTCGGCAGATTGTCCAATGATTTCGACATCTACAGCGAATTGGGCGAAAAGATTACCGGCGACTACAGCAACTTCGTCTACTCGGCCAGCGCCGAATACGGCCGCAAGAAGGACATCGGCAAGGATTGGTACTTCGAGCCCCAGGTACAGCTCCAGTACGCCCACGTGACCGACGCCGACTACACGACGAGCCAGGGCACGAGCGTCGAACTGGATGCTATCGACAGCCTCATCGGCCGTGTCGGTTTCCGCCTCGGCAAGGACATGGGCGAAAACAATACCTTCTATGTCAAGGCCGACGTGCTTCATGAATTCCTGGGCGATCAGGATATCAGCGCCTTCGATGCCACGGGCCGCCTCGACACGACCTACGAAAACGAAGGCACCTGGTACGACGTAGGCCTCGGTTTCTCCCACCAGTTCAGCAAGGGAACGTACATGTTCCTCGACGTGGAAAAGACCTTTGGCAACGACAACGAAGACACGTATCAGTTCAACGTCGGCATGAACTGGAAAGTCTAAGGGCATGAACCGACTGGCGAAATGTCCCGTCTGCGGCAAGGAGTTTATGGCGGACCGGTCGACGCAGACCTATTGCAGCGCCGCCTGCCGGCGCTACGCCTATCGCCATCGGGACGAAGCTCCTCCATCTCAGCGAGCCTGCGGGAAGACGGTGCGCTCCTTCCGCTGTCTGCGCTGCGGGACCCTCGTCTTCGTGAGGAACCGCGCCGACAAACGGGTAAAGTTTTGCTCGCCCCGCTGCGAGCGGCTGTACTGGAAGCACTCGGAAACCAAAGCGTGCCAGGCCGTGCCGCGTACCTTTCAGTGTAAGCAGTGCGGCCGGACCGTCGTCGTCGCGGAAGCCAAAGACCGCCGGACGAGCTTCTGCAGCGCCGACTGCCGCATACAATGGTTTTCCGCCCATCGAAAGCGGTCAACATAGGATCGTGTTTATACGAAAAGAGTCAGAACAGGCGAACTGCGTTCTGACTCTTTTTGCATATATATAATAATGTAATATATGGAAGAAGGCGACACCTTGACGAGGCGGCGCAGGTATGCTAAGATAAATGTGAAAAAAGAGATGCTAGCCGACAAACGGTTAGCCCAATACTATGTTGCAAAATTAGCCGCAAACAGATTGGTGCTCTGGAAGGCGGCTATTTTTGCGTGTGCTGCAATACGATGATTAACACAATTAAAAGCAACAACGTTACGTTTACTTGGGCTATATCCATATGCAACACCCCGTTTCTAGGGGCATAATTTAACCGCGCTGCCGTTTGGAATGCATAGCATCTCTTGCCTTTTATGGTACAGGATATAAAGGAGTATTGTCAAGAGAAAATCGTCCGTATGTTCGTTTGGCATACGTCTTGACGGGCTGATGGGGCTATGCTAAGATAGAGATGAAAAACGAGGCGCTGCACCGACAAACGGTTCGCCCCAATAGATTTACGAACAAAAATAGTCGCATCAGATGGGAACTGTGGCGGCTATTTTTGTTTGTTCTGTGTGAGGATGGTCAACACGATAAGGAGTAACAACGTTACGTTTATCTGGTCAAATCCCATACACATCACCCCGATTCCGGGGCCCGATTACCGCCTGCCGTTTGGTATGTACAAAGGCCTCTTGCGTTCTATGGTACAAGATAGGCAGGTATTTTATCAAGAGAAAATCGCCCGTATGTTCGTTTGGCATACGCCTTGACGGGCTGATGGGGCTATGCTAAGATAGAGATGAAAAACGAGGCGCTGCACCGACAAACGGTTCGCCCCAATTATTTTACGAACAAAAATAGTCGCGATCTATGGGGAGATGGAGGCGGCTATTTTTGTTTGTTCTGTGTAAGGATGGTTGGCATATTACCGCGCTGCCGTTTGGCATGTACAAAGGCCTCTTGCGTTCTATGGTACTGGACGAAGGGGCGGTTGTCAAGAAGAAAACGATTGTATGTTCGGTTGGCATGTCGCTTAGGGAAAGACTGTGCTCCGTGAAACTGGGAGAAAACCGGTTCATGGAGCGCAGCTTTTTTTTGCTTTTGCGGCCCTTAGCGCTTCCACCCTGTTGAAAGAATGCCGCGTCTTTTGATATGATAAAATAAATCATCATATTCTATGCATAAGGGAGATGTAAATCGTGTACTCATGGAAACATATGCTGCGCAGTGCTGTTATCTGCGCTGTGATTGCCGCATCGTCTATGACGGCCTTTGCCGGTGAGACGTCGTATTTGGAAAAGGTGGATCCGCAGCTGCGGCCGGCGCTGGAACAGGGATCTTCTCTGGATTTTAATCAGCCCGGCGCGCTGGAGGATATTAACCGGCGGGCCGGAGCCTTAGTCGGTTCGCCGAATTTGCCGAAGGACGAGGCCGTGCAGGTGTACGACGTGTATACTCCTAATGGAGACGGCTCGGAGAAGCTGCGCCTGCGGGTGTACAAGCCCATACAGGCCGAGGCGGCGCTGCCGGGGATTTACTGGATTCACGGCGGCGGTTTCTTATTCGGCGTGCCTGAGCAGGACGAGGCCCAGAGCCTGCGGTTTGCCAAGGAGGTAGGGGCGGTCGTTGTATCTGTCGATTATCGGCTGGCCCCGAAATATCCCTATCCAGCGGCCATCGACGACACCTATACGGGGCTGAAATGGTTTTTTGACAACGCTGCATCCTTAGGCGTCGACGATGAGCGCATTGCCGTTGCCGGAGCCAGCGCCGGCGGGAATCTCTGTGCTGCCGTGGCCTTGATGGCGAGAGACAAAGGCGAAATACGGCCGGCCTTTCAAATGCCTTTGTATCCCATGCTGGACGACCGCATGGCCTCGCCGGCCAGCCGTGAAGTCATGGACATGAGAGTGTGGAACAACGTGTCCAATGTCTTTGCCTGGAAGGCCTACATCGGCGACGCCGTCGGGACGGATCGGGCGACGGCCTATATGGCCCCGGCGAGGGCTGACGATTTGTCGGGTCTGCCGCCGACGTATACCTGCGTCAGCACGCTGGACCCTTTCCGCGACGATACGATACGCTATGCGCAGCGCCTGGCTCAGGCCGGCGTACCGGTGGAATTTCACCTCTATCCCCGGGCATATCACGCCTTCGAGGCCATTGCCAAGGGAACGGCCTATTCGGAGCGGGCTATCGACGAATACGTCCGCGTACTGGACGAAGCGCTGAACCCATAAATCGGATATATGACAGGAAAAGGCTGCCTGAGGGGCAGCCTTTTTGTCTATATGGATATTCTATCTGTTGCGGCGCGTAAAAATCATATATAATACATACTATAGAGTGCCGTGGGAAGGGAGGAATCGATATGTGCTCTGATGCTGTTTTACATGCCGTTATTGCGGAAATTGCCCAGGCTTATCGGACTGCATACGGAACGGCGCTGCGTCATATCTATTTATATGGTTCGTATGCTCGCGGCGACTTTGAAAAGGATTCGGATATAGATTTAGTTGCCATCGTTGAGGGAGAACGCGGCGAATTGCAGCGGAAATTAAAGGAGATATGGAATATTTCGGCAGAGCTGGAGTTAGAATATGATGTTATTATTTCGCCTACGGTGATTCCGGCGGCAGAGTTTGCCGCATATGACGGCGTGCTGCCGTATTATGCCAACATTGCTAAGGAAGGAGTCGAAATCGGTGCCTGACGCTAAAACCGCCCTTATGGCATATCGCTTGGAGAATGCTTCGGAAAAACTGAAAGCCGCCGACATGTTGTATCGCATTGGGTGTTATAAAGATGCTATCAATCGATCGTATTATGCCATTTTTTCAGCTATGAGGGCAGTGCTGGCCTTAGATGGAATCGATTATGCAAAGCATGCCGGCGTTATTTCGTATTTTCAGAAAACCTATATCAAGACGGGTATATTTGAAAAAAGTATTCAAAGTATATTAGTATTGCCTTCCAAATTCGAAACAATTGCGATTATGCCGATTTCTTTTTAGTCAGCGAAGACGATGCGCATGAGCAGTTAACTCATGCGAGGGAATTTATAGAGGCCGTTCGGCAATATCTGGAAGACATAGGTCGTACATAAACAGACGCAGCCCCAGCGGAAGAATGAGAGCCATTCTTTCGCCGGGGCTGCGATTTTTTTAGCATATGGAATTAGGTTTCTTCCTGCAGCAGGCGTTTAGCCGTGAACTGGTCCGTAATGAGGACGTTGGCGTAGCCGCCTTTTAGGGCTGCGCGTATGCTGGCGACCTTGGCTGCGCCGCCTGACAGGAGGATACTGTATTCCTTGGTCCGCAGGCAGTCGAGGTCGATGCCGACGGTGCGGTTGTTCAGCTCGGGGCTGGAAATATTGCCGTCCTTGTCGAAGAAGCGGGAGCAGATATCGCCGACGGCGTGGGTTTTGAGAAATTCCTTTTCTTCTTCGTCGGCGTAGCCCAGACGGAAAAAGAGGGCGTTGTCGCGGACGGTGCCGACGCTGAACAAGGCGATGTTGGCGTTGCGGCCCAGCTCCAGGACGCGCTTGATGTGGCGGTCCTTATAGACCATATCTTTTACGGTTTTGGAATCGAACAGTACGGGCAGGGGCAGATATTGGGCGATGGTTTCGTAGTTTTTGGCGAAGCGTTCGAGAATTTCGTTGGCATAGGTTTCGCCGGCGGCCAGGGTAATCCCCCCTTCGAGCTGGACGATCTGCGCGCCCCGCAGGGGGTGGGGCAGAAGGGCGTGGGACAAGCAGTGCATGGTCGTGCCCCAGCCGACGCCGATGATGTCGCCGTCCTGGACGATTTTGCTGAGGTATTCGGCGCCTACCTGTCCGATGTATTTTTTGATGTCTTCTTCGTCTTCAATAGGCGCGTTGGCAATGCAGGCGTCCTTGAGGCCGAAGGCGGAAACGATTTTTTTTGCCAGGAGACTCTGGTCTTCGATAGGGTCGAAGATTTCAATGCGGACGAAGCCCATGTCTTTCGCGTACTGGAGAATGCGCGATACGGACGGGCGGGACAGGTTGAGCTCTTTGGCTATTTCGGTCTGGCTGTATCCGGATTGGTAATATAGTTTAGCAGCGCTGATGGCTATTTTGTTTTTATTGTTTTGCATGGTAATCCGCCTTATCTGAAAAAATGGCAATGTAGTTCATATAGCTGTTTGTATTATCTTATTATATCACAGGATGAGGCAGCAAGGATATGTATTGTCAAAAATAAACCTAAAATAGAGGGTATCTTTTAATGACAAATATTCTATAAATAGCATACTCTGCTTGTAAAATGCGAAAAAGACATAATGAATTGACTGGTTATATATGATATGCAATACTAAGAAAAAATGTAAAATAAATATTGCAATTATTTTCATATGCTAATATAATTAAGACAACGCATAACCCATATGCTGAACCTGAAAGAAGAGAAGAGAAAAGAGATGTGTTGAAAGGAGTTTGGTATTATGCAGAAGAAGTATGTTATGGCGTTGGATGCGGGGACGACGAGTAACCGCGCGATTATTTTTGACGAAGAATCCCGCATCGTCAGCGTCAGCCAGAAGGAATTTACCCAGCATTTCCCGCAGCCTGGGTGGGTAGAACATGACGCAAACGAAATCCTCCATACGATGGTGGAAGTCATGAAGGGCGCTTTGGAACAGAGCGGCCTGACAGCGGCCGACATTTCGGCTATCGGCATTACGAACCAGCGCGAAACGGCTGTCGTATGGGATAAGACGACGGGCTGCCCCATTTACAACGCCATCGTTTGGCAGTCCCGCCAGACTGCGGCTATTTGTGAAGATTTGATCAAACAGGGCCTGGTTGACGAGTTCAAGGAAAAGACGGGCCTGGTCATTGACACCTATTTCTCCGGTACGAAGGTAAAATGGATTTTGGATACTGTCGAAGGGGCGAGAGAAAAGGCCGAAAAGGGCGAGCTCCTCTTTGGTACCATTGATTCGTGGCTCATCTGGAAGCTCAGCGGCGGCACGGTACATGTAACGGATTATTCCAATGCGTCCCGTACGCTGATGTTCAATATCAAGACCCTCGAATGGGACGACCAGCTCCTTTCGTATCTCGACGTGCCGAAGAGCATGCTGCCGGAAGTCCGTCCGTCCAGCGACGTGTACGGCTACACGGACCCGGCCATTCTCGGCGCTCCCGTCAAGATTGCCGGCGCGGCCGGCGACCAGCAGGCGGCTCTCTTCGGCCAGACCTGCTTTGAACCGGGCATGGCGAAGAACACCTACGGCACGGGCTGCTTCCTCCTCATGAATACGGGCACGGAACCGATCACATCGAAAAACGGCCTCGTCACGACGATTGCCTGGGGCCTCGACGGCAAGGTAGAATATGCATTGGAAGGCTCTATCTTCGTCGCCGGTTCGGCTATTCAGTGGCTCCGCGACGGCATCCGTCTCATCGACACGGCTCCCGACTCGGAATGGGTGGCCAAGCGCGTTCCCGATTCGGACGGCGTATACGTCGTACCGGCTTTCGTCGGCCTCGGCGCTCCGTACTGGGATATGAACGCCCGCGGCACGATTATCGGCATTACCCGCGGCACGACGAAAGCCCACATCGTCCGGGCAACGCTTGACTCCATGGCGTATCAGACGATGGATGTCCTCAGTGCGATGGAAGCCGACTCGGGCATCAAATTAGCTTCTCTGAAGGTAGACGGCGGCGCCTGCGCCAACAACATGCTCATGCAGTTCCAGGCCGATATTCTCCGCGTGCCTGTCGACCGTCCTCAAGTCATCGAAACGACGGCTCTCGGTGCGGCATACCTGGCCGGTCTGGCTGTCGGCGTATGGGAATCGAAGGACGAACTGCGCCATAGCTGGAAGCTCCAGAACCGTTTCGAACCGACGATGGATGCCGACAAATCGGCGGCATATTACAAAGGCTGGCGCAAGGCTGTCAAACATGCCATGCACTGGCTCGACGACGAAGACTAATGGCGTAGCGTTCAGAAAGCGGGTGTCTGTATATGGATAACTTAATCGGTGAATTTTTTGGTACCATGGTGCTTATCGTGTTCGGGGCCGGCGTCTGCGCCTGCAACACGCTGACCAAATCGAAAGGCCAGAACGGCGGCTGGATCTGCATTACCGTCGGATGGGGCTTTGCCGTAACCCTCGGCGTATTTACGGCGACGACTCTCGGCGCGCCCCAGGGTGACTTGAACCCTGCCGTCACGCTGGCGAAGACGATGATCGGCATTTACACCTTTGAACAGTTCCTGGCGACGTCGGTCGTCCAGATTCTCGGCGCCATGGCCGGCGCGGCCATCGTCTGGCTGGCATATCTGCCCCACTGGGCGGAAACGGAAGACAAGGCGGCTAAATTGGGTATTTTCTGCACGGCTCCGGCCATCCGCAACTACCCGGCCAACATCCTGTGCGAAATCATCGGCACGTTCTTCCTGGTATTTGTCATCTGGATGATTTTCTCCAAGCAGGTCGGCGCGATTCCTCCCGGCGTAGGCCCGTACATCGTCGGCGTCCTGATCTGGGCTATCGGCCTCAGCCTCGGCGGTCCGACGGGGTATGCCATCAACCCGGCCCGAGACCTCGGTCCTCGCCTGGCTCATGCGATTTTGCCCATTGCCGGCAAAGGCGGCTCCGACTGGGGATATGCCTGGGTTCCCGTCGTCGCTCCGATCATCGGCGCGTTGGTAGCCTACGGCGTAGCTTCGGCTCTCAGCATTTTCTAATAATTCTATAAGCGGTTACGCGCAGGGACTTCTGACGATGACAGGAGTCCCTGTTTTATAGGAAGGGCTTGCCCATGCGGCGATTTTCTCATAGCTCAATTCCGCACAATGCAAAAATGGAATTTTGTAAAATTGCTATTGCAATTATTTTCACAAACAGATATAATGAAACCATCAGGTAAACACTATTGTATTGGATTCCGCAAAGAAAGAGGTTGTGAACATGACAAAACAAGCAGATGTCGTCGTCATCGGCGGCGGTATTACCGGCGCTGCCATACTGTATGAATTGGCAAAATATAACCTTCGTGCAGTCTTGGTAGAACAGGAACCGGAACTGGCTGCCGGCACGACAAAGGCCAACAGCGCGATTCTCCACGCCGGCTTCGATGCTCCCACTGGCAGCATGAAGGCCCGCATGAACGTAGAAGGCAACGCCATGTACCATGAGCTGAAGGACGAACTGGATTTGGAAATCGAATGGACAGGCTCCTTCGTCGCCGCCGTAGACGACGAAGAAATGAGCGTCCTGCAGGAACTCCTCGAACGGGGCCAGGCCAACGGCGTTCCCGGCCTTGAAATCTGGGACGGCGACAAGGTCCGCGAAAAGGAACCGAACCTCAGCAAGGATATCAAAGGTGCTCTTTGGGCTCCGACTGCCGGCATCTGCTGGCCCTTCGGCATGGCCTTGGCCTTTGCTGAAAACGCCGTCATCAACGGTGCCGAAGTGCTCCGCGAATGCCAGGTAACGGGCATTACCGTAGAAAACGGCGCAGTGAAAGCCGTCGAAACGGACCAGGGCACGATTGAAACGAAATATGTCATCAATGCCGCCGGCGTCCATGCCGACGACGTAAGCCGTATGGCCGGCGACGATTCCTTTACCATCACGCCGCGCCGTGGCGAATACATCCTCTTTGACAAGACGGCGCAGAAAGACCTCGTATACTCGCCGATTTTCCCGACGCCGACGAAAATGGGCAAGGGCATCCTCGTCTGCGCGACGACTCACGGCAACGTATTCGTAGGCCCGAACGCCCACGACCTGGACGGCAGTGAAAAAGATGACACGGCCGTCACGATTCCGGGCATGAACGAAATCCTCGAAAAAGCCCGCAAACTCGTGCCGAACATTCCGGCCGGCGCAGCGATTACGGAATTTGCCGGCGTCCGCGCCGTATCCAGCACGGGCGATTTCATCATCGGCCACTCTGAAAAGACCAAGGGCCTCTTCCAGGCAGCGGGCATCCAGTCTCCGGGCCTGACGTCGGCCCCGGCTATCGCCAAGGCTATCGTAGGCGAAATCGTCGCCGAAACGGGCGCGGCGCAGAAGGAAGACTACAAGAAAGGCCGTCCGGCCCAGCCCTGCTTCCGCACCCTCAGCGATGACGACAAGAAAGCCCTCATCGCGAAGGACGCTGCATACGGCCGCGTCATCTGCCGCTGCGAAACGATTACGGAAGGCGAAATCATCGACGCCATCCGCCGCCCTGTAGGCGCGCGCACCGTCGACGGCGTAAAACGCCGCACCCGCGCCGGCATGGGCCGCTGCCAAGGCGGCTTCTGCGGTCCCCGCGTCACGCAGATTTTGGCTCGCGAACTGAACATCCCCGTAACGGAAGTTCGCAAGGAAATGAGAAAATCCTATATGTTCTACGATAAAGAAACTCAGAGCGGAGGTAAGGCATAATGGCTGAACAACTGTATGATATTATCATCGTCGGCGGCGGCCCGGCAGGTCTTTCGGCCGCATACAGCGCTTGGGAAAACGGCGCGAAGAAAATCCTCGTCCTCGAACGCGACCGCGAAGCGGGCGGCATTCTCCAGCAGTGCATCCACAACGGCTTCGGCCTGCATCACTTCAAGGAAGAGCTGACCGGCCCGGGCTACGCGCAGCGATGCTACGACCTGGTAAAGGATAAACCGGAAATCGAAATCCTCGTCGATACGATGGTTCTCGACGTCCATGAAGATAAAACCGTCACGGCTGTCAGCCCGAAACACGGCCTCATCACCGTACAGGGCAAGACGATCATCCTCACCATGGGCTGCCGCGAACGTACCCGCGGCGCCATCCGCACGCCGGGCTACCGTCCGGCCGGCGTATTCACTGCCGGCGCAGCGCAGCGCATGGTTAACATGGAAGGCTACCTGCCGGGCAAGAAGATCGTCATCCTCGGCAGCGGCGACATCGGCCTCATCATGGCCCGCCGCATGTCCCTCGAAGGCTGCAAGGTGCAGGCTGTTCTCGAAATCTGCCCCTTCTCCAACGGCCTGACCCGCAACATGGTACAGTGCCTGTACGACTACGACATTCCCTTGTACCTGTCCCATACGATTACGGCCATTCACGGCAAAGACCGCGTGACGGGCATTACGGCTGCTAAAGTCGACGACCATATGCAGCCCATTCCGGGTACGGAATTTGACATTGACTGCGACACGCTGCTCCTGTCTGTCGGCCTCATTCCGGAAAACGAATTGTCCCGCGGCTTAGGTCTCGCCATGCATCCGCTGACGAGCGGCCCCATCGTCGACCAGCACCGTGAAACGAGCATGCCCGGCATCTTCGCCGCCGGCAACGTCGTTCACGTTCACGACCTCGTCGACTTCGTATCGGAAGAAGCGGAAATCGCCGGCAAGTTCGCTGCCTTGAAGGCCCTGGGCCAGATGGAAGGCGAAGTCGCCGACGTCAAGGTCGAACCGGCCGACGAAGTACGCACCTGCGTGCCCCAACACATCCGCGCCGCAGCCGAAGGCGAAACGGTCCGCTTGTTCATGCGCGTCCGCCGTCCTCTCAAGAAATGCCGCCTGACGGTTACGAGCGGCGACGACGTCTTAGTGAGCAGAGTCCTCCCTGTCGCTAAACCGAGCGAAATGATTGCCGTCAACGTGCCGGCTGACAAAGCGAAAGGCCATCATGCCGACTGGACTGTTTCCGTAAAGGAGGAAGCGTAACATGAGTGTAGAAACGAAACAACTGAACTGCATCAACTGCCCCATGGGCTGCCTGCTGACCGTTACCTTGACGGACGGCGCGATTACGGACGTAACGGGCAATACCTGCCCCCGCGGCGAAACGTACGCCCATCAGGAATTGACCAATCCCCAGCGCATGCTGACCTCGACGGTACGCATTTCCGGCGGCGAGCTGCCTCTCCTGCCGGTCGTATCGAAATCGACCCTGCCGAAGGGCAAAATCCTCGAATGCGCCCAGGCGCTGCGGGCCGTTTCCATCGAAGCCCCCGTTAAGACCGGCGACGTCATCGTAGCCGATATCCTGGGCCTCGGCGTGGACATCGTAGCCAGCCGCGATATGGATAAGATTTAAGGACCACGCAAGGAAGACGCAGTATATGCCAATATAATGCAACCTTCATCAAAGGACTGTCATGATAAGATCATGGCGGTCCTTTTCTTTTACCCTGTCTGCAGGCGAAATGGAGGGCCTGCTTGTGATATAATATAGGAAAGGAAGAAAGCCGAATGCCTACGACGATTAACCGACTCAACGATTTTTATGTCAAGTATTTATTGGGAAGCGAGAAGCGCAAGCATTTGACGATCCACTTTTTGAACGCCGTCCTGTACGGCGACGATGCGCCGCAGATTGCCGACGTGTTCTTTCTCGACAAGGATTTGGACTCGGAGCGGGCGGACGGAAAGCCGGCCAAGCTCGATATACTGGCGAAAACCGATCAGGGGATGCTGATCAACGTCGAGGTGCAGGTGCGGCGGCAGGCTCATTTGGCCGAGCGGTTTTTATTCTATTGGGCGGAAATGTACGGCAGACAGATGAAGCGGGGCGACGGCTACAACGCGCTGAAGCCGTCGGTGTCCATCATTCTGACGGAGTTTGACCATCTGCCGGAAGCAAGCTGGCACAATGCGTACTCTATCTGCAACGACGTATCCCGCAGGCGGCTGACCGATCATTTTGCCATGCACTTTATTGAATTGAAGAAGTTTACGTACAGCGACGTAAAGGCCCTCCATCGGCTGGGGCGCTGGACGGCGTACTTTTCCAACTGCGGAGACAGGGAAACGGAGGAATTAGCCATGAGCGATCCGGTAATGAAAGAAGTCGTACAGGCTGAAACGGCCTTTACAGAAGACGAAATCATGCGGAGAAAATATTCGCAGCGCGAAAAAGCCGTGAGAGACTATATTTCTGCTATGGATGAGGCGAGAAATGAAGGACTGCAAGAGGGAATCGTGCAGATGGCGGTAAAGATGTTGGAAAACGGAATCGACCGGCATACCGTAGCTGCCATCACCGGGTTGAGCGAACAGGAACTCGCAGCTTTGAAAACGGCTGCGGCAGGAGGCTGTGATGCATAAGGATACGACGATACCGGCGGCAGAGCCTTTTACGGAAGAGCAGATACAGCGGTGGCGCCGCTTGCAGCGCGAAAAGGCCGAGAGAGAGTATATTTCCGATATGGAGGAAGCAAGACGTGAAGGGCTGCGAGAAGGTTTTGAAAAAGGTATAAATGAAGCGATTAAGAAAGGTATAAAATTGGGGATTATGCAGGTGGCAGCCAACATGCTGGCTGTCGGCATGGATATCCGTCAAGTCGCCAGTATTACGGAGCTGAGCGAAGCGGAACTGGATGCCTTGAAACGCGGCGTATAATAAATCTATAATATAAAACAAGACGTTCCCATGACGGCTGCCGCAATGCGGCCTGTTAGGGAACGTCTTGTTTTTGTATGGTTCGCAGGATATATGATACTGCCTATCCTTGCGTTATTATATTATATATGTATATTACAGCTTGATGAATCCCGGCGTCGAGAGATAGCGGTCGCCGTTGTCCGGCAGGACGGCTACGATGGTCTTGCCGGCGTTTTCCGGCCGCTTGGCGATTTCTGCCGCGGCATGGAGGGCTGCGCCGCCGGAAATGCCGATGAGGAGGCCTTCGGCTTTTGTAAAAGCCTGGGCTGCCGTATAGGCTTCGTCTGTCGTGACGGCAGCTACTTCGTCGTAAATGGTCTTGTCGAGGGTTTCGGGGACGAAATTCGCGCCGATGCCCTGCAGCTTATGGGGGCCGGCGTGGCCTTCGGACAGGAGAGGCGAATCGGCCGGTTCAACGGCTACGACCTGGACGGACGGCTTTTGTTCCTTCAGATATTGTCCCGTGCCGCTCAGGGTGCCGCCGGTACCGACGCCGGCGACGAGGATATCGACGGCTCCGTCTGTATCGTCGTAGATTTCCGGGCCTGTCGTGGCCTTGTGGATGGCCGGGTTGGCCGGATTGGTAAACTGGCCGGGGATGAAGCCGTGCAGTTCTTTGGCCAATTCTTCGGCCTTGTCGACGGCTCCCTGCATGCCCTTGGCCCCTTCCGTCAGGACGATGTCTGCACCGTAGGCTGCGATGAGCTTGCGCCGTTCGACGGACATGGTTTCCGGCATGGTGAAGATGGCTTTATAGCCTTTGGCGGCGGCGACGGCGGCCAGGCCGATGCCCGTATTGCCGCTCGTCGGCTCGATGATGACCGTTCCCGGCTTGAGCAGGCCCTTCGCTTCGGCGTCTTCAATCATAGCCTTGGCAATACGGTCCTTGACTGAACCGCCGGGATTAAATGCTTCCAATTTGACGAGCAGGCGGGCGCCGACGCCTTGGGCGGCGTTGAAACGGGCCGGCTCCAGCAGGGGCGTGCGGCCGATCAGATCGAGGATGGATGTATATATCTTTTTCATGAAAATCACTCCTTATACTGTATGTAGTATGATTTGAAACTAAAATAGTAAAAATATACCATAAAATATACTTAACGAGTATATTTTAACTATACAAAGATAACGGACTCCACGCCTTTTACGGGGGAGGAGATGTCCTTAGCGGCTGAGGCTGCGCAGATGCGGCTCGGCGGTGTCCATAGCGCTTACGCGCGACTGGAGGATGGCGACTTGCTGCTGCAAGGCGGCAATCTGGTCTTCGATAGGGTCGGGCAGGCGGTTGTGATCCAAATCGACGTCCTGCTCCGAATGGCTGATCTTTTTGCCCTGCTGGAGGACGACGCGGCCGGGAATGCCGACGACTGTCGAATAGGGCGGCACTTCTTTTAAGACGACGGAGCCGGCGCCGATTTTCGAGCCTTCGCCGACCGTAAAGGAGCCGAGTACCTTTGCTCCGCAGGCGACGACGACGTAATCTCCGATAGTCGGATGGCGCTTGCCCTTTTCCTTGCCCGTGCCGCCGAGGGTCACGCCCTGATAGAGGGATACGTTGTTGCCGATAATGGTCGTCTCGCCGATGACGATGCCCATGCCGTGATCGATGAACAGCCCTTCGCCGATCTGCGCGCCCGGGTGGATTTCAATTCCCGTGAAGAAGCGGGCGATAGTCGAAATGATGCGGGCCGTGACAAACCATTTGTGCAGGTAGAAGAAATGAGCCAGGCGGTATGCCCAGATAGCGTGCAGTCCCGAGTAGCACAGCAGGACTTCCAGGGTATTTTTTACGGCCGGGTCTCGTTCCTTAATGACGTGAATGTCCTTTCTCAGGGTGTTAAACATGAATGGTGCCTCCTTGTGTCGTACGAATAAATGCTGAAATACAAAAAAGCCGCAGTCCCTAAACAGAGACGGCGGCCCGCGGTTCCACTCTGATTTGCAGGCATCTCAGCGATGCGCTGCACCTCAAGACCTATAACGGCGGCAAACCGTGACAACCTACTATATGTTCAGCTGCCCTGCTCCCAAAGGCATTCCATCGTACTAGGCGGCGGCAGGAGCTCTCAGCCGGTGACTCCCGTTCTCTGTATAGCTTTCGTACGTGTACTTGTTTTGGTCATTGCATTTTTCGTTGGGAACATAATACCGTTTGTTTGAACGTTTGTCAAGGTATTTTTTGCAAGGTTATAAAAAATTTACATTTTTCCGTATTCTAAAACGGGCTATTTGGAATGCGATGCGTGTCAAGTTGAAATGAATTATTGTAATGTTCAGATGCACATTGCAGGACAGGTGATGCAGTGGAAATAGAACATAACATTGCGTCATAAAATAACGAATAATGTATACAAAATGGAATTATAATGCAAAATGAATGAATTTTAAAACAAATAAAAATGAAAATTAATAATATAAATACGAATAGTCAAAGTGGAACATGGAAGGAGCTTTGTTGGAAAAACGTGCGGGATTAACCCTATAAGTAATAATTTTTAATCATAGTAAAATGCCGAAAAAGTCATGATAAAAAGACATAGCGGCATGCAAAATACCTGATAAAACCTAGTGAAATAGCGAATATTATACTGCAGAGGTATTAATTTAAGTAATATAAACTTGTCAAGTGTATTGCTATGTCATATATGCAAATATGACTATAAAGCATGGATATGCGAGTATCGTTTCACAAAATATATTGCGACTTTGCGTCAGACTCGTTGCATAAATTGTATAAAATGCTATACTTATATTAATACTTTAATAGTATGCCATGCATTCATTTAAATTTTATATTTGACGTAAAGAGGTGTGAACATGGAAAAAGCAGAATTGTACGAAACGTTCCAAAAAGGATTAACCAGCGTCGCTGGGGAATGCTATTTGGCTAAAAAAGCCGACGTAGCAGCAACTCTTGTCAAGATTTTCCAGGAAAAGGATGTAAAGGATGTAGCTCTGGTCGAAACGCCGCTCCTCAAAGAAGCCGGCGCAGCCGACGCCTTGAAGGCAGCAGGCATCAAGACAGACACGGATCACTTCCGCAAAAACGCTCCCTATGATAAAGGCGGCGTAACGGAAGCCGATTACGGCGTCGCAAACCTGGGCTCCCTCGTCCAAATGAAGGATGATATTGACGACCGTATCGTAGAAATCGTAGCGGACGTATATGTCGGCATTATCAAATTGTCGAAGATCGTCGACGATTTCGATTCCATGATCGACATTATGGCCGAAACGAAGCCATTCCCGAAATTTGCCGGCATCATTACGGGCCCGAGCCGTACGGCCGACATCGAATGCGTGAGCACGGTCGGCGTTCACGGACCGCGCCAGTATGCCGTCATTGTTGTGGAAGATGAGTAAAGGAGGGAATGACACATGTCAACTGAAATGGATTTGTTGAAACAAGAAATCGAGCGCGCAATGGACAACGCGCCTTTGCAGAAAGCGCTGAAAAACTTTACGACTGCGTATCCCGGCAACCGCGAACGCGTGTATAAAGGATACGACTTTGAAGCTCTGCGGGAAAAGGTTCACGAAGTAAAATCCTACGCCCGCGACCACATCGACGAACTCCTCGACGAATTCGAAAAGAACGCCACGGCTAACGGCGCCGTCGTATTCCGCGCCCATTCGCCGCAGGAAGCCTTCGACTATGCTTTAAAGGTAGCGAAAGAACAGAACGTCAAACTCGTCGTCAAATCGAAATCCATGGCATCGGAAGAAATCCACTTCAACCCGGGCTTTGAAGCCGCAGGCATTCACGCTCAGGAAACGGACTTGGGCGAATTCATCAACGCCATCGCCGGCGACACGCCGTCCCACATGGTAATGCCCGCCATTCACTACTCCAAGGAAGACGTAGCCGACTTGTTTACGTCCTATACGAAAGAAAAAGAAGTTCCCGATATTTCCAAGGAAGTTAAAACGGCTCGCCGCGTCATGCGTGAAAAATTCCTGACCGCTGAAATGGGCGTATCCGGCGCCAACGCCGCCGTCGCCGAAACGGGCACGGTCATCACCATGAGCAACGAAGGCAACGGCCGTATGGTAGGTACCTTGCCGGCCAGCCACATGTACATCTTCGGCATTGAAAAATTCGTCGCCAAGATGAGCGATATCCGCTATATCTTCAAGGTCCTGCCCCGCAACGGCACGGCTCAGAACCTGACGACGTACCTGTCCTTCTATACCGGTGCGACGGACGTCGTAACGGATGAGGAAAACGATACGAAGCAGAAGAAGAGCTTCCACATCATCATCCTCGATACGCCGGAACGCCGCAAGATCATGGCCGACCCCGATTATCAGGATATTTTCTGCTGTATCCGCTGCGCAGCCTGCCTCAACGTATGTCCGGCCTTCCGTCTCGTAGGCGGCCACGTATACGGCGGCAATATTTACACCGGCGGCATCGGTACGCTGCTTACGGCCTTCCTCAACAGCCGTGAACGCGGTAAAGAAATTCAGAATATCTGTCTCCAGTGCGGCACGTGCAACACGGTCTGCGGCGGCAAGCTCGACATTGCCGGCATGATCCTGAAGCTGCGCACGAAGTACGCTCAGGAAGACGGCCTCAACCCGATTCATAAATTCTGTCTTGACACGGTTGCCGACCGCCATCTGTTCCATTCCATGCTGCGCATCGCTTCCGTTGCTCAGGGCGCGATTACCAAAGGCCAGCCGATGATCCGTCATATGCCGATGTTCCTGTCCGGCCTGACGTCGGGCCGCAGCCTGCCGAGCATCGCTCCGCAGCCGTTCCGCGACGTACTGCCGTCGATCAAACAGGACGTTCCCAATCCGAAGGGCAAGATCGCGATCTTCACGGGCTGCCTCCTCGATTTCGTATACGTAGACATCGCGACAGCCGTCGTCAAAGCCCTCAACATGGCCGGCTATGTCGTAGAAATGCCTCTCGGCCAGTCCTGCTGCGGGGCTCCGGCAACGTACATGGGCGACGCAGACAACGCTAAGAAGGCGGCTGAGCTCAACATCGAAGCGATGGAAGCAGAAAAATACGACTACATCGTATCGGCCTGCCCGACCTGCACGCACGCCCTGCGCGATTACAAAGAAATGTTCAAGGATGATCCGGAAATGTACAAGAAGGCTTCCGAACTGAGCGACAAGTCCTACGACTTCTCCAAGCTGCTCCACATGCTCGGCGGTCTCCCGGACAACGGCGACGGCGTTCCCATGAAGGTTACGTATCACGATTCGTGCCATATGAAACGCTACATGGGCGTATATAAAGAACAGCGCGAACTCCTGGAAGGCACGAAGGGCGTAGAAATCGTGGAAATGAACAACTGCGATAAATGCTGCGGTTTCGGCGGCTCCTACTCGATTAAATTCCCCGAAATGTCCGCTCCGATGCTCGAAGAAAAGATCGACAACATCGTGGCTACCGGCGCCGACACCGTGGCTGTCGACTGCCCGGGCTGCCTGCTCCAGATCAAAGGCGGTCTCGACGCGCGCGGCCTGAACAACATCCAGGTAAAACATACGGCCCAGATTCTCGTAGAAAAAAGAGAAAAACAATAACTCCTAACACGGCCGGAAAGGTGTATGGGAACGGCGATGATAAAACAGACATTATTAGAAAACAGCGTTCGGAAATTTATGCCGAAGTATTTTGCCAACGTCAGTGATGAGCAAATAGAGCAGATAAAGAACTATATACAGGCCTTTACGGCCCATACCTTTGCCGGAACGCCGACCGGCGCGGTACTTACCGACGCGACGGCGTCAGAAGGAAAGATGATACGGCCCCGCCTGTTGATGATGGCCTCGGAATACGGACCCAAACGCGGCGACGCGCAGGAAAGGCTGTATAAGCTGGCGGCTATCGTCGAAATGACGCATTTGGCTTCGCTGATTCACGATGATGTCGTAGACGACGCTCCCTTCCGACGGGGCAAGCCGTCCATCCAGAGCCGGTACGGAAAAAACGCCGCTGTCTATGCCGGAGATTTCCTCATGAGCCGCATCAGCTATCACCTCATGAAGGAAGGCTTGAACAGGGCCGGCATGGTCCTGTCGAAGACGGTAGAGGAAATGTGCAGCGGCGAAATCGGACAGGCTATGTGCCGGTACAAGGATACGGTAACGATTGACGAGTACCTGCGCAACATCCACGGCAAGACCGTAGCCCTGTTCATGGCCTGCTGCCGCATCGGCGCGATGGAAAGCGGCTGCAGTGAACAGCACGCCGGCATATTGGAATCCTTTGGCGAATGCCTGGGGTATATGTTCCAGCTGCGGGACGACCTGCTGGACTTTACGGACGACAAGGCCCTGAACGGCAAGACCGTCCATCAGGATTTCCGCGAAGGCATCTACACGCTGCCCGTCCTCATCGCCCTGGAACGGCCCGGCGGCCGGGCCGCGCTGGCCCCGTACATGGAGCGCAGCGCAGCCGGTACGCTGACGGCCGCAGATATTCGGGCGATGGAACGCCTCGTAGCGGAATTCGGCGGCATGGAAGAGGCGTGGAGGTATATCCGCCGTTACCAGCGCCGGGCAGAAGAACTGCTGGCGTTTCTGCCGCCGTGCGACGCGGCGCCTCTCCTGCGCAAGCTCGTCAGCAAGCTGGGGGCGGTGTAATGGCGGGACGACAGGCCATGACCGTGACGGCTGCCGTCCGGCTGGCCAATCCCCATTCGTGGGTAGCCGCGGTCTATCCGGCTGTCTTCGGCGAGCTGTACTGCCTGCTGGCCGGCTACGACCTATCGTGGTTCCAGGCCGTTCTCCTGCTGGGGGCGTGCATCCTCATGCAGTCGTCGGTCAATACGCTGAACGATTATTTCGATTTCGTAAAGGGAACGGACACGACGGACGACTTCGTCGAAGTCCACGACGCCGTACTGGTATACGAGGACATTGCGCCGAAGCAGGCCCTGTATTTAGGCTTCGCCTATCTGGCCGCGGCGGCCCTGCTGGCGCTGCCGGTCATCGTCGGCGCAGGCCCTGCGCCCTGGTGCATCGGCCTTGTCGGCGGCCTCGTCGTCCTGGCCTATTCAGGCGGCAAGACGCCCTTATCCTACCTGCCCGTAGGCGAACTCGTCTCCGGCGGCGTCATGGGCGGCCTCATTCCGCTGGGAGTAGCGGCAGCCGTACACGGCATCGTCGATGGCCTGGCTCTGATACTAGCCATTCCCTTCATCATCGGAATCGGCCTGGTCATGATGACCAATAATATCAGCGATATCGAAAAGGACAGGCAGGCCCGGCGCAAGACCCTTCCCGTCGTAGTGGGAAGACCGAAGGCCGTAAGGCTGTACCGGGCAGCCGTCGTCTGCTGGATCGTGAGCCTCCTCGTCATTCCCGTCTGGTACGGCGGCCTCTCAGGCCTCGTCGTGCCGGCTCTCACGGCCTTGACGGGCCGGAAGGTCTTTGCCTTCTTGCTGACATCGCCGTTGATTCCGCAGGAGCGGGTGCGGCAGATGAAGTGCATCGCCATGGCCAACGTGCTGGGAAACGGCGCGTATTTGATCGGCGCGGCCCTGGCCGTGCTGGCAGGGAGGACGGTCTGATGGATTCGATGGAAAAACGCAGGCGCGTGTACGGCATCTTCCAGGGCATTTCCCAGACCTACGACGGCGCGAACCGCCGCATCAGCCTGGGGCTGGAGCAATCGTGGAAGCGGGGCCTCGTCGAGGCTGTAGCCTCGCAGGTACCGGACGGCGGCGCCGTTCTGGACGTCTGCTGCGGCACGGGAGACATCGCCGTAGCCGTGGCAAGCCGGCGGCCTGATGCAGCCGTTACAGGTCTTGATTTCTCGCCGGCCATGCTGGACGTGGCCCGCCGTAAGAGCGCGGCTCTGGAAAACCTGACTTGGCGGGAAGGCGACGCCATGGCCCTTCCCTTTGCAGACGATACGTTTTCGGCGGCGGCCATATCCTTCGGTCTCCGCAACACGCCTGATTACGGCGCGGTCCTGACGGAAATGACCCGCGTCGTTTGCCCCGGCGGCTGGGTATACTGCCTCGATTCCTTTGTACCTGACTCGCCGTTGATTCGACCCTTTTACGACCTGTATTTCCGCGGCGTCATGCCTCTATTGGGCGGTGGCTTCCGCCATCGCAGGGAATACCGGTGGTTGTGGCAGTCTACGCGGGACTTTCTCCGCAAGCGCGAGCTGACGGCTCTCTTTGCCGCCGTCGGCCTGGAGAAGGTTCGCGCTGACAGCCATCTCTTTGGAACCTGCGCGCTGCACAGCGGGCAGAAACCCCGATACATCTGAACGAACAGGAAATACTATACGTTTACATACATAAACCGGCGGAGCCGACGCATTGGAACCGCACGGTTAAGGAGGGTAAGAACATGAGTAGTGAAGAAAAATTTGATGCTATCGTTGTTGGCGGTGGCTTGGCCGGTTCGGCGGCAGCCCTGACTATGGCAAAAGCCGGACTCGACGTTATGTTGATTGAACGCGGCAAATTCTGCGGCTCTAAAAACTCCAGCGGCGGCCGTATTTACGGTCACAGCCTGGAACGCCTGATTCCGAACTTTGCCGAAGAAGCTCCGATCGAACGCAAGATTACCCAGGAACGCCTGTCCCTCATGACGGAAGGCGGAGCCTTGAGCTTCCAGTACAATTCCGACAAGCTGCAGAACCTGAAATATCCGTCCTATTCTGTACTCCGTTCGAAATTCGACAAATGGATGGCTGAAAAAGCGGAAGAAGCCGGCGTCATGCTTCTCGAAGGCTTCCGCGTAGACCAGGTCCTCGTCGATGAAAGCGGCAAGGCAACGGGCGTCGTCTGCGGCGACGAAGAATTCGACGCCGACGTCATCGTATTGGCCGACGGCGTAAACTCCCTGCTGGCACAGCAGCTGGGCATGAAACAGGAACTGGACCCGAAAGACGTAGCCGTAGGCGTTAAAGAAGTCATCTACCTCGGCGAAGACGTCATTAACGAACGCTTCGGCCTCCAGGGCGACGAAGGCGCTGCCTGGATGATCGCTGGCGACCCGACGGGCGGCAACCTCGGCGGCGGCTTTATCTACACCAATAAGGACAGCCTGTCCCTGGGCATCGTTACGACGATCAGCGACATCGGCCGCGTGGACGTCAGCGTTCCCGATATGGTAGAACGCATGAAGAATCATCCGTCTATCGCTCCCTTCGTCAAAGGCGGCAAGCTGACGGAATATTCGGCCCACCTCGTTACGGAAGGCGGCCTCAAGATGATGCCCGAACTCGTACGCGACGGCGTGATCGTAGCCGGCGACGCAGCTGCTATGGTCGTCAACCTGGGCTACACGGTCCGCGGCATGGACCTGGCTATTGAATCGGGTCGTCTGGCCGGCGAAGCCGTCGTCCGGGCTAAAGCGAGAGAAGACTTCTCGGCCGAAAGCCTGTCGTACTACAAGAAGCTCCTCGACGAAAGCTTCATCATGAAGCTCATGAAACAGTATCAGAACTTGCCGGGCCTCTTGGAAGACCACATCATCTTCAACGACGTTCCGAAGATGGCCGACGAATTTGCCGGCATGGTCTACAAAGTAGACGGCGGCGCGCCTGTTGCCCTGCCGATGATCGCCTTGACTGTCTTGGCTAACAACGGCGGCTTGAACGGACTCTTTGATCTTGGCAAAAAAGCTTGGGAGGCGATGTAAGATGGCAAAAATGAGCGTAGACGATAAACTCGGCGTAGTTAAATTCGTGACGGACGAACACGAATCCCACATCGAAATCAACGAAGATTATCAGGATGAAGCGGAAATCAAACGCTTGGTCATGGCTTGTCCGGCTGAATTGTACAAATACACGGACGGCAAATTGGTCTTCAATCATGAAGGCTGCCTGGAATGCGGCACGTGCCGCGTCATTTCCGGCGGCAAGGGCGTCAAGAGCTGGAATCATCCGAAGGGCGCCATGGGCGTAGAATATCATCACGGTTAATATACGGCCTGCATAAAGGCGGAAGGGCGGCGTACGCGCTGTCTTTCCGCTTTTTCCATGTATGAGCTTATGCTGCAGCCCATAAAAAGCGATGCTGTATGAGCATATATGGTAAAAATTTAATCGAATTTTAATCTAAATTTAATTTACTTTTGGCCGTAACCTGCTATTATAATAAGTGTAGAACAGATCATCTACGACGAGTTGAAGATATAAGTTGTTCATATACCCCTCGAACACCCCTATCTTATGTCTTCAGCAAAGCTAAGATATTATCTTCCCCCGATAGTATCTTACACTTAGAAAGAGCCGGCCCCCCTCGCCGGCTCTTTTGCTGTATATGGCAGCAGAAACGTAAAACGTTTATCTTTCATGCTGATAATGAACGATATTCATTCTGAGCTGCTGCGGGCGGTTTGGAGCATTTAGGGCAGCCCAGGAGAGAGAAGGCAGACTGTGCCTGTATATCTGAGGGAGAATGGTTTGGGACATGGCTGAAAATACTTTTTTTGCCCGATGCGGGGTCATTGACATTTTCAACTATTCGTGCAATAATGAGAAAGAACAAGGGACTAGTTCCCCGAACGACATGAGTCTGGAGGTGAAAAACATGCATGTAATTTCTGACGAATGCGTAAAATGCGGTTCCTGCGCAGGCGCTTGCCCGACTGGTGCTATCGAAGAAGGCGAAACGAAGTACGTTATCACTGACGCTTGCATCGATTGCGGTTCTTGCGAATCCGTATGTCCGACTGGTGCTATCTCTGCTGAATAATAGCACCCCCGACTATAAGATAAAAAAGGAGACATGTATATGTCTCCTTTTTTATTTGAATTTTGCCGGTCAATATGATAGGATAGAATCACTGTACGATATCGTACGGAAAGATGCGCACATAGGAGGTTTTGGGTGCAGGTATGGTATATCGCCCTGGTAATCATTGCGTTGGACCAGGGAAGCAAATGGCTGATTCAGCAAGGAATGACGCTTCATGAATCGATTCCGGTCATTCCGGGATTTTTTCATATTACATATATTTTAAACAGAGGCGCGGCGTTTGGTATTTTAGAAAATCAACGCTGGCTTTTTCTGATTATGGCAATACTATTGTTTGTATTGTACGCTGTATTTCGCAAGAAGCTGCCGGAGCATCGGGCGGTGCAGGCCGGCGCGGGCATGCTCCTGGGAGGCGCCTTCGGCAACGCCTTGGACCGCTTTCTGCACGGCGCTGTCGTCGACTTTTTCGATTTCCGCATCTGGCCGGTGTTCAACATCGCCGATATCGGCATCGTCGTCGGCGTATGCCTGCTGCTGTGGTACAGCTGGACACATATTTCTGAGTAAGCGAGGAGACCAATATGGATGAAGTACGAGTAACCGTAACGGAAGAATGGGCCGATACGCGGCTGGACGTCTATATGGCCAAGACGATGGATATATCCCGCAGCTTTGCCCAGCAGCTTGTCGAAACGGGCGATGTGCTGGTCAACGGTAAGGCTGCGAAGAGCAACCGCCGCCTGAGCGAAGGAGACGAAGTGGCCGTGACGATGGAGCAGCCGGCAGAGCTGCAGGCCGTGCCGGAAGATATTCCCCTGAATGTCGTATACGAAGACAAGGACATCATCGTCGTCAATAAGGCCCGGGGCATGGTCGTCCATCCGGCGGCGGGAAATCCCAACGGCACGCTGGTCAACGCCCTGCTGTACCACTGCCGCGGCGAGCTGTCCGGAATCAACGGCGTCATACGCCCGGGCATCGTCCACCGCCTGGACAAGGATACGTCGGGCGTCATGGTAGCTGCGAAAAACGACGAAGCTCATAAGGGACTGGCCGCGCAGATCAAAGCCCATTCGGCCCGCCGTACCTATTGGGCCCTCGTCCACGGCAACATTGCCGAAGAAAAGGGCATCGTCGACGGCCCCATCGGCCGCCATCCCAAGGACCGGATCAAGATGGCCGTCACCTTTAAGGGCGGCCGCGAAGCCGTGACCCATTTCCGCGTCCTCAAGCGCTACGGCGAGTACACCTGGATTGAATGCAAGCTGGAGACGGGACGGACCCACCAGATCCGCGTCCATATGGCCTACATCGGCCATCCCGTCGTCAACGATCCCTTGTACGGCTATAAAAAAGATGATTTTCCCATTGAGGGGCAGGCCCTTCATTCCCATTGCCTGGACCTGGTCCATCCCGTCACGGGCGAGGCCATGCACTTCGAAGCGCCTATGCCCGACGATTTTGCAGCGTGCCTGCACCGTGCCGAACAGCACAGATAAGCGAGGTGTGTACGATGTGGAAAGAAAAAAATCTGCTCATGGATGAGAAAGCCATGGGCCGGGCGATTCGCCGCATTGCCCACGAAATCATCGAACGGAACAAAGGGCTGGATAATACGGTTCTCGTCGGCATCCATACCCGGGGCGTACCGCTGGCTAAACGGCTGGCAGCGGAACTGTCGGCTATTGAAGGCCTGGCTGTGCCGGTCTACGACCTGGATATTTCCGCCTATCGCGACGACACCAAAAAGACGTCCATCAACATGGTTGCCAAGGGGCAGACGCGCTTCGACGCCGACGGCAAGACGGTCATTTTAGTAGACGACGTCCTCTTTACGGGACGGACGGTTCGCTCAGCCCTGAACGCCATCATGGAGCTGGGCCGGCCTCGCTACATCGAGCTGGCCGTCCTCGTCGACAGGGGCCACCGCGAGCTGCCTATCCGCGCCGATTACGTAGGGAAAAACGTGCCCACGTCGCGGCGCGAAGATATTTCCGTCCAGCTGCGCGAAGTCGACGGGCAGGAACAGGTCGTCCTGCGGGAACAAATCTGATATACTATATATAACAAGAGATATAGGACGCTTCGCAGCCTCCTTACCGTGTACGTTCTAAGGAAGTGATACTATGGTAGGTCAATTAGTAGGAATCGTCGTCGTCCCTCTCGTCGCCTTTATCGTGTATATGCTGTACGCAAAATACCTGCGGTAATGGCGCGGCGGCAGCTGCTCTATAGGGGAGCTGCCGTTTTTTTTATATGCCAATCCATGCTTTTAAAACATGGATTGGCATTTTTTCTAAGTATTTGTTATTGCTCATCCTGTAGTATATACTTGAGCTATCAAGAGAAGGACTTTTGAAGCAGAACATCGGAGGAGGTATTCCTATGAAAGGACGAAGCAGAAACTATATTATCATGGCCTTGTTAGGCCTATCCGTTTTAGGATTCGGCGGGCTGGCCGCCGCGGCCGATATAGCGGAACACGCGCCGCGTTTGATAGCCGATGTGACCCTGCCGCCCGGCGATATGTCCCGCGGAGCCGATAATTTCTACGTCAGCGACAAGGTGGACGGCAAAACCGTGACGTTTACCGATATATACGATATGAAGGTCGCCGGAAATCTCTTCGTTCCTAAGACGCTGAAAGCCGGACAGAAGCTGCCGGCCATTATCGTCGGCCATCCTATGGGAGCCGTGAAGGAGCAGAGCGCCAGCCTGTACGCCCAGAAAATGGCTGAACAGGGCTATGTGACATTGGCTATCGACCTGCCCTACTGGGGTGAAAGCGAAGGGATGCCGCGCAACAGCGTCAATCCCGATACCTATGCCGAAGCCTTCAGCGCCGCCGCCGACTACCTCGGCACCCGCGATTTCGTAGACCGGGACAACATGGGTGTCATCGGCATCTGCGGCAGTGGCAGCTTCGCCATCAGCGCGGCGAAAATCGACCCGCGCCTCAAGGCTATCGCAACGGTCAGCATGTACAATATGGGCGATGCCAACCGCCACGGCCTCCATCATTCCGTATCGCTGGAACAGCGCAAGGCGATCATCGCCCAGGCAGCCCAGCAGCGCTATGTCGAATTTGGAGGCGGCGAACGACAATATACGAGCGGCACGACCCACGAGCTGACGGAGGATACGGACCCGATTCAGCGCGAATTCTACGATTACTACCGCACGTCCCGCGGCTCGTATACGACGCCCGGCGAAGATCCGGCTCACACGACCCACCCGACGCTGATGACAAACGTGAAGTTCATGAATTTCTATCCCTTCAACGACTTGGATTTGATTTCGCCGCGGCCCATGCTGTTCATCGCCGGAGCCAACGCCCATTCGCGTGAATTCAGCGAAGACGCCTATCGTTTGGCGAGCGAACCGAAGGAGCTGTACATCGTTCCCAATGCGGGCCATGTCGATTTGTACGACAGGACCGACGTCATTCCCTTTGGCAAGCTGACCCAGTTTTTCAATCAATATTTAAAGAACTAAGGAAAACGGCAGGCGCTGCGGCAGTCCATAGCGGACGCGGCGGCGCCGCCGTCTGTTCCGCCCATAGGAGGCCATGATGAAAGGACATCGGTTGTTTATCTTTATTTTAGCCGTCGGCGTGTTCGGCATTTTAAATACGGAAATGGGGGTTATCGGCCTTCTGCCGTATGTATCGGCGTATTTCAGCGTGTCTATTTCCGAAGCGGGGGCGTTGGTCAGCTTGTTTGCCCTCATCGTCGCCGTGTCGGGGCCGGTCATGCCACTGCTCATGTCGCGGTTTGAGCGGAAAAAGGCGATGCTCTTCGTGCTGGCCGTCTTTATCGCCGGCAACGTCATATCGGCCGTGACGGACAGTTTTGCCGTCCTCTTGGCGGCCCGGGTTATTCCTGCCTTTTTCCATCCCGTGTACTGCGCCCTGGCTTTTTCGGCGGCGGCGGAAGCGGTGCCGCCGAAATACGCCCCCGATGCCGTCGGCAAGGTCATGGTCGGCGTCGCTGCCGGCATGGTTCTCGGCGTACCGGTCAGCAACTTCCTGGCCGACGCCGTATCGCTGCAGGCGGCCTTCGCCTTCTTCACGGCTGTCACAGCGGCGGCTTTTGCAGCGACGTTGTTTTGTATTCCGTCCATGCCGGCCGGCCCGAAACGGACTTACGGCGAGCAAATCGGCATCCTGCGCCGTCCTGCCGTGTGGATGTCGATTTTTGCCATCGTCTTCATGAACGGCGCCTTATTCGGCGTGTTTACCTATTTGGCCGAATACTTGGGAGTCGTGACGGCCTTGTCCGGCGGTGCTGTGAGCCTGTTTTTATTCGTTTACGGCCTATCCAACAGCGCAGGCAGCTTCCTGTCGGGGCGGCTTATCCGCTGGAACGAGGGGCTGACCGTGCAGGCTTTTCCCTGGGTTCTGCTGGCGCTGTACGCCTTGGTATGGCTGGGCGGCGCGACGGCGGCTGTCATGGCCGTCCTCGTCGTGGCCTGGGGATTCGTCGGCGGCGTCAACGCCAGCACGCAGCAGTACATCCTCACCCAGACTGCGCCGGAAGCAAAGGAATTTGCCAGCGGCATCTTCCTCACGTCAGCCAATGCCGGTACCATGGCCGCGTCGGCCCTCTGCGGCTGGTGCATTGCCCAGTGGGGGACGGCGGCGGTTCTCCTGGGCGGCGCGGCCTTTGCCGCCGTCAGCGTCGTGTTCCTGCGGCTGCGGTCGCTTGCTTTTCACCGCTCTGGCAAAGAGGAAACGATAGCTCAGGTTTCATGATATTTTATAAGGAGGAATAGATATGAATTTGCATTTTATTACGCGGCGTACTCTGTCGAAAGCCGTGTTCGCTGCGGCCATAGCCGCGATGATGATGCCGTCCGTGCTGGCGGCTCCACAGACGGTTCCGGCAAAGCCGGCGGCCGTCGTACAGCAGTATGCCGACCTTGGGCCGGCCCAGGAAGTCGTCTTGAATGATATTACTGTCTATGCCTTTGATGAAAGCCCATTGACTTTAGAAAGCAGTATTTTTCCCGACCTATCTCAGTACCCGGACCGCATGGCCCTCATGCCGAAGGGGCAATTCCATACGATTACCCGTACCTATTTGATTCAAACGGGAGATAGACGGGTCCTTGTCGACGGCGGCTGGGGCACGGAAAGCGGCGTAGACGGCAGGACAGTGGACTACTTGGCGAAATACGGCGTATCTGCGGACGACGTAACAGATATTTTGCTCACCCATATGGACGTAGACCATATTTCCGGCCTGCTTCACGGCGGTAAGGCCGTTTATCCCAACGCTGTGCTCCATATTGCCGCGAAGGAATATAACCGCTGGATTGTCCAAGGCGCCGACAGGGAAGCGGAATACATTGTTCTGGCACGAAAGGTGGCAAAGGCTTATGAAGGCCGTATTGCCTTATTTGACTATGACGAAGAAATCCTGCCGGGGATTACGGCCCGCAACGCCAACGGCCACACTATGGGCCATACGTGCTATGACGTTACGTCCGGCAATAAGGGGCTGACTATTGTCGGCGATATGATTCACGTTGCGCCCATTCAGATGCGCCATACCGAATATTGCAGCGTTTACGACGTTGATCCCGCATTGGCTGCGCAGACGCGGGAACGCGTTTTGTCAGAACTGAGCCGGACAGATCGCCTGATTGCAGGCATGCACTTCCCGCAAATCGGCAAAGTCCGCAAGGATAAGGACGGCGGCTACGTCGTCGTCCCGGACACAAAGCCATAATTTTTCTGATAATATAAAGAATCCTCCCTGTGTCCTGATGATAGGACATAGGGAGGATTTGCTGCTGTTTGATATTACGTGTCTAATGAGATGGCCGTTAAATCTTTGCGGATATGCTCCAGAAAGATGCGGCTGGCTTTGGAAAAGCGGTGCGATTTTTTCCAAAGCAAGTACGGGATCGCCTGGAGGGGCGGATGGAAGAGGCGATGGCACAGCGGGCTGTCCGGCCCGGTTGGGGCGAGATTGTCGAAGGAGGTGGCATAGCCCAGCCCTTCCTGAACCAGCAGGGATGCGTTGTAAAAGAGGTTGTATATGGCGACGATATGAAGCTGCTCGACGGGCACGCCGAGCCAGCCGGCAAATTCATTTTGTTCCAATGCCTGGGCTGAGCAAATGAGGGGTAAAGACAAGAGATCGGCAGGGCTGATAGTGTCTTTTTGGCTGAGGGGGCAGCCTTTGGGCATGAGCAGCCCCCAGTGATGCGCTCCGGGCAGGCGCAGGTAGTGATAGGGAGTCAAATCAAGGGGGCCGAAGACGACGGCGAAATCCGTCAGGCCCTTATCCAGCTTGTCCAGCACGTCGGGCGCGTTGCCGCTGTAGAAATGGGTTTGGATGAAAGGATAGGAACGCCGCATCGCCGTCAGCGTGCGGGCGATAAAGCGAATGGGCTCGCCTTCGCCGCAGCCGATGCGCACTTCGCCGCGGATTGAGGCGTCGTCCATAGCGGAAAACTCCGTCGTCGTCTTGTCGATGAGGCTGAGGATTTCTTCGGCCCGCTGGCGCAGGAGAAGTCCTTCTTCGGTCAGGCTGATGCGGCGGCTGCCGCGGATAAACAGCTGCTGCCCCAATTCCCCTTCCAGCTCCATGAGCTGCCGCGACAAGGTCGGCTGCGTGACGTGCAGGGCCTTTGCCGCCTGGGTGATGCTGCCTTCCTGCACTACTGTAAGAAAATATCGAAGTACGCGGATTTCCATGACCTCAGCTCCTTTATAATATCTATCTGTATTATATCATACGAGATGCAGCGGAGCCTTCATTTCCGTTTTGTTATAGCCCGGTATATTGTCGAAACGTACGGATGTTTGATATACTACAAGTAAGAAAAGTAATGAGAAATAAACGATTGTGTCAATATTTAATCGAAAAAATTTTAAACATCAAAATCGCCGACATTACCTATCCAGATGTGGAAAAAACGATAGATATCCGATTGGACAGCAAGAGCGTCCGTCTTGACGTATATGTTAAAGATGATACGGGACGAGTATTCGATATTGAAATGCCGTGCGAAAACGAACCGAACGGTGGCCTGACCAAGCGGACGCGATATTATCAGGCCATGATTGATATGGAAATATTAGAGACAGGCGAAGATTACGACTGCTTAAATCCGTCGTACATTATCTTCATTTGCACCTTCGACGCTTTTGGCGACGGCCTGCCCGTCTATACCTTTCGGAATCACTGCATCGAAAAGGAAGCTATAGAACTGGGAGACGAAGGAACAAAACTATTTTTAAACTGTAAAGGCGACGACAAAGCTCTGGACCCGGATATACGAGCGTTCTTGCGTTACGTCGACGGTAAGGTTGCTGAGTGCGCGCGTGTATCGGCAGACTATGTTACGGAATTAGGGAAAAAGAATTGTTTATTGTAGTCTGACTAAGGCATCTGCGGGAGCAGGTGTCTTATTTCGCAAGATAGGCTCTCGATTTTGCGAAGACGACAGTGAGATGTTGGCGGACATACGGGCGTTTTTGAGATACGTAGACGGAAAGGCGGCGGAGGGGAGATTTATGAAAGCCGTAGAAGATGAAGTCATGAGGGTGAAGGAACATAAGGAAACGAGGCGAGAATATATGACGTACGCAATGGAAACCAAACGGCGCGAGCTGGCGAGCTTTGCCGAAGGTGAAAAAACGGGCGAGAAAAAGAAAGAAACCATGATGATATTGGCTATGCTGCGGAAGGGATTTTCCGTAGAAAGTATTGCAGAGTGTGCGCAAACCTCGGTAGAATATATCATGGAATTAGGGAAAAAGAATCATTTGTTATAATCTGTATAAGGCGTCTGTGAGAGTGGACGCCTTATGTCGTAAGATAGGAGTCGTTTTTTGAGAAACCAATGGCAAACCGCTGGGCCCGGATATGCAGGCGTTTTTGAGATACGCAGACGGAAAGGCGGCAGTACGACATCCTATTCGTTACTATGTAAAAACACACGAGTCCGATGGCACCTTTAGGGCAGGGCCATCGGACTCGTGTGTTTTATATGTAGGGATATTCTATTATTTAAAGCTGTTCAGCCATTTCGTCGCGCTTTCGACGGTTTGGCGGCCGTTGAGGAGCTTGCCCGATTTAATCGTCGCACCGGGACAGGACGGCTGCAGGTCTTTGGCTGTGCTGCCGAGGCCGCTGCCGCCGGACGTAGCGAAGAGTACGATCGTCTTGCCGGAAAAATCGTGGCTTTCCAAAAAGGTCTTGATGATTGACGGGGCCGTGTACCACCAGATAGGGAAGCCGAGGTAAATGGTGTCGTAAGAGCTGACATCGATGGATTTGCCGCCTATGGCCGGTCGGAAGGACGGGTCGTTCTTTTCTTTTGTCGTGCGGCTGCTGCGGTCGGTCCAGTCCAAGTCGGCCGGGGTGTACGGCGTTTCCGGTACGATTTCATAGATATCAGCTTTGGCTGCCTGGGCTAATACGGCCGCGGCCTTGGCCGTCGTGCCGCTGGCAGAAAAATACGCTACTAAGGGTTTGTTCATCATAAAATCCTCCTTGTCATGAAATATATATAGAATCTTACCTTTTCGTTCCGGCGAAGGACAGGCATTTTCCGAGGCGCTTGCCCGTGCGGAGATAGGTGTACGTCGGAAATTCAAATAGGATCGGTGCGATTTTTTCGTAGTCCGGCTTGCCGTCGGCTGTCAGGACGCCTTCTTCGGCCCATACGGCCTTGATTTCCAAAATGAAATTATCAAACGTTTCCGTTTCGTAATTGTCAACGACGCGGCATTCCATGACCAGGGGCGATTCCGTCGGTATCGGCGCGCCCGTTTCGCCGGCCGTCCACTCGAACAGCCTCGATTTGTCGTCCCGGTGGCCGCTGACGCTGCCGGCGCAGTCAGCTTTAGGCAGCATGGCTTCGTCGACGAGGCTGACCGAGACGACGCCGTGCCGGCGGATACCTTTGTTGGTATAGTGAATCTTCGCGCAGCTGATGAGGATGCGGTCGTGACCGATGATGCCGACGTGGGCGACGGTCATCCAGCTCGGCTTGCCATCGACCATAGCGCCGACCAGGGTAAGGGGCGTCGGATACAAGGCGGGAAAGGCGCCGATATTCTTTTTCATAGATTCCTCCTGTAAAAACGCACTGTATAGTAATTGATGAATAAATAACATAACGTAACTTAATAAAATAATAGCATACGCGATGATTCTTGTCAATGTATAGCTTCATGGGCTATAATGGAGTTATATCATGAAGGATTGCGTACGAGGAGGGCTATATGTCGGAATTTGTCAGGGCGCGGAGCGCCGAACAGAAGGAAGCGCGCATGGAAGAAGTGAAACGGGCTGCCGATCGGCTGTTTTCCGCCAAGCCCTATCATGAAATCACGCTGACGACCATCGCCGCCGAGCTGTCGTGGACCCGGGCTAATTTGTATAAATACGTGACCAGCAAGGAAGACATTTTCCTGGTCTTGTGCGGCGAAAAGATGAGCGCCTATATGGACGCCCTGCTGGCAGCCTTTCCGCGGGGATGCGGTTACGCCGTGGGCGTATACGCCGAGGTATGGGCCGGTATCCTGTCGGCTCATCGGGACTACCTGCGCTACGGCGATATTTTGTCATCCATTATCGAGACCAATGTATCCGTCAACAGGCTGGCAGAATTCAAAGCCCTGTATTTTGACAAGGCCGGACAGCTGGCCGACGTACTGTCGCAAAATTTGGGAATCGAAACGAAAGAGGCCTGCGAATGCATCCTGGCCGTATATTTCCACGCCGTCGGCATATGCAGCATGTGCTGCGACAATCCCCTGCTGCGGCAGGCCTTGGAGCGGGCCGGCATCGCCGTCGAGCCCGTCGACTTTCAGGACAATATGAAGCGGTTTATCGCCATGAACTTGGACTATTACGGCGCAGGGCGGAAGCAACCGCAGGGATGAAGGCATATATTGTGATTTCTCTGAAATGTTGCTATACTAAAGTCAAATGACAGGCATCATTTATTTTTTATGGAAAAGGGGAGGAAGACGCGATGAAAAAAATCATAAACGACGTGGCAAACGTAGAAGAGGAAATGATCCTGGGATTGGTCAAGGCGGCGCCGCAGAAGCTGCGCAAGCTCGACTACGGGACGATTGTCGTGCGGGAGCCGAAGCAAGAAGACAAGGTCGCCCTGGTCAGCGGCGGCGGCAGCGGCCACGAACCGGCCCACGGCGGCTACGTCGGCGAAGGCATGCTGGACTGCGCCGTAGCCGGCACGGTCTTTACGTCGCCAACGCCGGATCAGGTGCTGGAAGGCATCAAGGCCGTCGCGACGGATAAAGGCGTACTGTGCATCGTCAAAAACTATACCGGCGACGTCATGAATTTTGAAATGGCTATTGAAATGGCTGCCGACGAAGGAATCAAGGCCGATTATGTCGTCGTCAACGACGACGTAGCCGTCAAGGACAGCCTATACACGACGGGACGGCGCGGCGTAGCCGGCACGATTTTCGTGCACAAAATCGCCGGGGCTAAGGCCGCCGAAGGCGCGAGCCTGGAAGAAGTCAAGGCCGCGGCGGAAAAGGTCATCGCCAACGTCCGCTCCATGGGCATGGCTATCGAGCCCTGCACGGTGCCGGCAGCGGGCAAGCCGGGCTTTGAGCTGTCCGATACGGAAATGGAAATCGGCATCGGCATCCACGGCGAGCCGGGCACGCACCGCGAAGCCCTGGGCACGGCTGATTCCATCGCCAAGATGCTTCTCGACAGCATCCTCGCCGATTTAGATTATACAGGCAGCGACGTCGTCGTCCTGGTCAACGGCATGGGCGGCACGCCTCTCATGGAGCTGTATATCGTCAACAACTTTGTGCAGGATTACTTGAAGGAAAAGGGCGTCCGCGTCTACGACACGATGGTCGGCAACTACATGACGTCTATCGAAATGGCCGGATTCTCCCTGACGCTGCTGCGGCTGGACGAAGAAATGAAGAAGCTCTACGACGCCAAAGCCGACACGCTGGCTTGGAAGAAATAAGGGGGGACGGGCGATTGAATACGCAGAAATTAGCCGAAGTCATAGCGGCCATTGCGAAAACCATAGAAGAAAATAAAGAGTTCCTGACGCAGCTCGATAATGAAATCGGCGACGGCGACCACGGCATCAACCTGGCCCGCGGCTTTGCCGCCGTGGAACAAAAGCTGCCGACCTGGGCCAATTCGGACATCGGCACCCTTCTTAAAGGCGTGGGCATGCAGCTCGTATCGACTGTCGGCGGCGCGTCGGGTCCCCTGTACGGCACGGCGTTCATGAAGGCCGGCATGGCCTGCAAGGGGATGACCGAGCTGGACGGTCCGGCCTTCGCCGCGGCCATGGAAGCGGCCGTCGAAGGCATCAAGATGCGCGGCAAGGCGACGGAAGGCGAAAAGACCATGCTCGACGCCTTATGCCCGGCTCTGCGGGCGGTCAAGGCGGCCGTAGAAAACGGCAAATCGTTGAAAGAAGCCCTGCAGGACGGCGCGGCGGCCGCCGAACAGGGCGTGGCCTATACGAAGACGATCATCGCCACTAAAGGCCGGGCCAGCTACCTCGGCGAGCGCAGCCTGGGCCATCAGGACCCGGGAGCGACGTCGTCGTGGTACATGCTGCAAACCATGGCCGAGCACATAGACGAATAAGGATAGAGAAACGGGCCGGCTGTATTGCCGGCCTTACCTGTGAAGGAGGAAAAAAACATGGTAGGCATCGTATTGGTATCGCACAGCCAAAAGGCGGCGGAAGGCGCGGCCGAGCTGGCGAAGATGATGGCACCGGCGGCTCCTGTCGCCGCGGCCGGCGGCATGGAAGACGGGAGCCTCGGCACGAGCTTTGAAAAAATTTGCGCCGCCGTCGAGTCGGTATATTCGGAAGACGGCGTCGTCGTCATCATGGACATGGGCAGCGCCGTCATGACGGCCGAGATGGTCGTCGAAGCCCTGGACGACAAGCGCGTTGTCCTTCTCGACTGCCCCTTTGTCGAAGGCGCCGTCATTGCTGCCGTCGAAGCGGAAGGCGGCACGGCCATAGACGAGATGCAGGAAAAGGTCGAAGGCGGACGGGACCGCAAGCTGTAAGGACGGGAGACTATGATACGGCGTTTATTCAAATGTCTCTGCACGCTGGTCTGCCTGGCTGCCGTGCTGGCCTTCGGCGCGGGACTGTATATCGGCAATCTGGCCTTCGAGCGCTTTGCTTCTGCGCCGTGGGACGTCATATTCGGCATTGAAAACATGTCCTGCGACGTAGAGCGAATCGCCGCCGGCGAGGAACGGTTCGACTGGCAGGAAGCGGAGACGACGGGCCGTGACGGCGTTCCCTTGCGGGGGACATATATTGAAGACCAGGGCGGCTCCCATCATACGGTAATCCTGCTGCACGGCCTGTATCACAATCGGGCCATGTGCCTGCCCTACGTCGGCATGTACCGCAGCCTGGGCTACAACGTTCTGCTCGCAGACCAGCGCGGCCACGGCGAAAGCGGCGGCCAGACCAAATGGGGTGTCCAGGAAGCCGACGACATTGGCCGATGGGTACAGTGGCTGAAGGAAAAAGATGCATCGATGACCGTTGGCCTCCACGGCGTATCCCTGGGCGCGGCTATGGCGCTCTTGTACGCCGGCAGCGACGCCGGACGGGACGCGGCCTTCGTCGTCGCTGACAGCTCGTACGGCAACATCGTGTCCCTGGGACGGGAAAAGCTCATGGCGGCGGCAAAAGACGACCGCCTCGTCTGGGAATACGACATTCTCATGCCCTTTTTCCAAGGGGCCATGTGGTATCACACGGGCAAGTTTTTATCAGACATCGAGCCGGCCCACGCCGTACGGTCGATACGCTGTCCCGTCTTGTTCCTCCACGGGCAGGAGGACCGCCTCGTGCCGGTAAAGACGGTCTGGAGCCTCTATGAAAACTGTGCCAGTGCAGAGAAATACGTCCATGTCTTCGAAGGCTCACCCCACGCCGTCGGCATTTCTACAAACCGAAGGGAATACCGGCAGCTCGTCACGGAATTTCTCTTGGACACGCAGTAACGAAAGGTCGCGGAAACCACAGCATGATAGAATACAAAGAAATAATGGATAACAAAAAGAAATACCTGCCCCTGCTGCTGATAGCAGACGAGCAGGAGTCGGCTATCGACGCCTATTTGGAGCGCGGACGCCTGTACGTCATGGAAGACGGCGGCGTCCGCGCCGTCTGCGTCGTGACCGACGAGGGAGAGGGCGTGCTGGAGATTAAAAATCTGGCCGTCGCCCGGCCGTGGCAGCGCTGCGGATACGGGCGAGCCTTCGTCGAATATATCCGGCGGCGCTATCGGGGCGCCTTTCATACGCTGCAGGTCGGCACCGACGACAGCCCCTTGACGATACCCTTTTATGAGGCCTGCGGATTTGTAAAATCACACCGGGTCAGAAATTTTTTCATAGACCACTACGACCATCCTATCTATGAAGGTGGCGTGCGCCTCGTCGACATGATATACCTCCGCCGGGACCTATGAACGGCCTCTGGGCAAGTAAGAATCTCCTTGCGAAGACCGTACAAGACTGCTATAATAGGAAACGGAATCATTGCAAATACTATATACAGTATAAGTAATAATAATACAATACCATATATAATATATGAGAATGCATAGGAGGGTGTTTCATGAACGAGCAGGAATGGCTGGGCGAACAGAATCAGCTGGGCATGGATATTTGGAAAAACAAGTACTGCAACAACGGCGAAACCTTTGAGCAGTGGATTGACCGCGTCAGCGGCCATGACGAAGACGTGGCGCAGCTGCTGAAGGAGCAGAAATTCCTCTTCGGCGGCCGCATTTTGGCCAACCGCGGATTGGAATACGAAGGCAAGAAAATTACCTTGTCGAACTGCTACGTCATGACGCCGCCGGAAGACAATATCGAAAGCATCTTCGACCGCGCCGGAAAGCTGGCCCGCACGTACAGCTACGGCGGCGGCTGCGGCATCGACATTTCCGGCCTCAGCCCCAAAGGCGCGCGCATCAACAACGCGGCGAAGGAGACGAGCGGTTCCATATCCTTTATGACCCTCTATTCCCTCGTGACGGAGCTCATCGGCCAGAACGGCCGCCGCGGCGCCCTCATGATTTCCATCGACTGCGCCCATCCCGACGTCCTGGAATTCATCAAGCTGAAAACCGATTTGAATAAGGTGACGAAGGCCAATATTTCCATTCGCCTAAGCGACGAATTCATGGAAGCCGTCAAGGCCCGCCAGCAGTTCCGCCTGCACTACACGCGGAAGGAAACGGGCCAGGTCATCGAAAGCATGGTCAACGCCGCCGACATCTTCCGACTCGTTGCCGAAACGAACTGGGACTACGCCGAGCCGGGCGCCCTGTTTTGGGACCGCATCTGCCAGTGGAATCTCCTGGCCAATACGAAGGAATTTAAATTTGCCGGCGTCAATCCTTGCGCCGAAGAACCTTTGCCGGCCGGCGGCTCGTGTCTCTTGGGCAGCCTGAACCTGGCGAACTTCGTCCGCGATCCCTTTTCGGACAAGTCCCTCTTTGATTTCAACGAATTCCGCCGCTGCGTGACCATCGCCGTGCGGGCCCTGAACGACGTCCTCGACGAAGGCCTGCCCCTCCATCCGCTGCAGGAACAGCAGGACAGCGTGCGCCAGTGGCGGCAGATCGGCCTGGGCATCATGGGCCTCGGCGACATGCTCATTAAGCTGGGCATCACCTATGGCAGCGACGAAGCTGTCGCCCTGTGCGATGAAATCGGCTTCGCCATGACCGATACAGCCATCGCCGCCTCGGCGAACCTGGCCGGCGAACGGGGAGCCTTCGACATGTGCCACATCGACGAAATCATGGAAACGCCCTTCTTTAAGGCCAACACGACGAAAAAGACGGCGGCCCTGGTCAAGGAAAAGGGCCTGCGCAATTCCCAGCTCCTGACTATCGCCCCGACGGGCACCCTGTCGACTATGCTGGGCATTTCCGGCGGCATCGAGCCCATTTACGCCAACTTCTACGAACGGAAAACCGAGTCCCTCCACGGCACGGACGTCTACTATAAGGTCTACACGCCTATCGTCGAACGGTACATGAAGGCTCACAACATTAAAGACGACTCCCAGCTGCCGGAATACTTCGTCACTGCCCTGACCCTGGACTACCACCAGCGCGTCGCCATGCAGGCCATATGGCAGCGGCACATCGACGCCTCCATCAGCTCGACGGTCAACGTGCCCAACAGCTTCACCGTCGAAGACACGGAAAACCTCTACCTCCTGGCCTATGAAAAAGGCTGCAAGGGCCTGACCTTGTTCCGCGACGGCTGCAAGCGGGCCGGCATCCTGACGACCCACGTCGACAAGAAGGCCGCCCCCATCGCCGGCGCAGGCCTCGAACGGGGCGAAATCGTCAGCATCGACGACAACGTCATCGGCAAAAAACGCAAGCTCGTCACGGGTTGCGGCAGCCTGCACTGCCTGGCCTTCTTCGATCCCGAAACGGGAGCCCTCTTGGAAACGTACCTGAGCAAGGGCTCGACAGGCGGCTGCAACAACTTCATGATTGGCCTGTCCCGCATGATTTCCATCAGCGCCCGCGCCGGCATCGACATCTACACCATCATCGACCAGCTCAACTCGACGGGGAACTGCCCGTCCTACTCGGTCCGCCGGGCTACGCGGGGCGATACGAGCAAGGGCTCCTGCTGCCCCATGGCCGTCGGCAACGCCCTTCTCGACATGTACGACGAAGTGCAGGAGGACCTGCGCCAGTCCGCCGCCGTGACCCAGGGCGACGTGCCGGTCAAAAAAGCGCCGGTCAAACCGAAGGCCGATAAAAAAGTCACGGCCGAAAGCATCTTCTGCCCTCAGTGCGGCGAACCCTTAGTCTTTGAAGGGGGCTGCAACACCTGCAAAAACTGCGGCTGGAGCAAGTGCAATTAATAGGATAACGACAATACTGCAAGCAGGCTGTCTGTCGGAGACGGCCTGCTTTTTCTATGGGAACAGGCGGAACGATGCGGCTCCTGGTAATGACGTCGCGTATGGGCTGTACTATGAGGACTCTGAGTCAGTTTACGGTGCGCTGTAACGAAAGCGTCTTCGTATAGCATATAGACGCAAACATCGTTTCAGCATTTTAAAATAACGTACCGGGATGGGAACTCGTCTATGCGGCTTCATGCAGGAAGGACAACACAAGGGTTCTGCCGTTGGCGGGATGTCCCCTTGCCATCCGATGGGATACGAAGAAGATACATCTCGTCGGCAGCCTATAGGAAGAAATCAGAATCGTATGATATACTATAAAAAGAACGTACCCTGGCGCTATGACGGGAAGCTCACCCCTGCAAAAGGTACAAATCAAAGCGAGGTATACCGATGAATAAAAACCACAAACCACAAACCACAAACCACATTAACACTGATAGCCACGCTGGCGTTGGGCTGGGCGATGCCTGCCGGCGTACTTCCTGCAGAGGCTAATGAATTTGTAACCGACGAGTATTACGGCGTGAACGGAAGGTGGTGGGTTCAAAGCCCCTATGATTTTATGAACCTGTCCGATACGTACGCCAAGGGCTATACGGGCAAGGGCGTTACCGTCGGCGTCTTAGATGACAATATCAATCCTTACATTCCCGATTTTATCGATCAGGCCGTCCAGATCGTGCAGCCGACAGACGATGAAGCACTGCCCGGTGATATGGATCTACGAATACATGGGACGATGGTGTCGGGAATCATCATGGCCGATAAAAACGATTTCGGCATGCACGGCGTAGCTTTCGACGCCGGACTTGCCTTTGCGGCGTACGGCAATTTTACGAACGATCATTGGTATACGGGATTTTTGGACGATGAAAATATAAAAATTATCAATAATTCCTGGAGCGGTTTTATCAGCAGCAAGTTTACAGAAGATGCAGAGTACGAGTTTCTTTATGATAGGATACGGAATGATGAGCGCGTATGGTACGGCGAGGCGGCAGAAGCGGCGCGGCAGGACAAACTCCTTGTTTTTAGCGCTGGGAACGACGGCCAGGTAATAAGCGATTCCCTGCAAGTTCATGCCGGCAGCGACGAGGCCTTGCGGAATCACATCGTAAACGTCACGTCGGCGAGCCATTTCTATTTGGCGGAACAAGACGACGGCTCTATACTTGCTTCTGTCGGCGCCCTTTCGCTGTTTACCAATCTGTCTGCGTATGCGGAAGACTATTCCCTGAGCGCTTTCGGTACAACAATATATGGACCAGATGCCTTGGAGATAGGGGAGACGATCTATAGAGACGGGACGTCCTTTGCCACCCCGATGGCGACCGGCGTCGGCGCCTTGGTGCAGCAGGCCTATCCCTATTTGAGCGGCAAGCAAATCGGCGACGTCCTGCTGAGTACGGCCAATAAAAACATTAAGCTGTCAGACTCAGACAATGGGTTTGTCACCCTGTCCTTTGGACCAAACCGGTCTTCGTTAGAAGGCCTTTCCGTATATCTTGTCGACGGCGCAGAAGGCGAAACGCAAAAACAGGAGGCAGCGTATGCTTTAATTCGTAAGGCCTATAACCAAGAGTATCAGAGTGATGATGGGAGTCTAAAGGTATTGCTTAAAGATGAGTTTGATTGGCACATGAAGGATGTTTATGGGTATACCTATGATTGTAGTAACGGGCAGGAGTTTGCCGACTATATTCGGAAACTCGTCGATGAGGGAACCCTAAAACTTAATATCTATACCGACGTGCCTATGGACGTCTTGTTCGGCCAGGGCGTCGTCGACGCCGACAAGGCGACGAACGGCTTAGGGGCGATAAACGTGCGCCGCCTGACGAAAGACGATGTGAGCGGCGATTATACCGTCGGCGGAGAGCAGAAAGACCAAGCTTTATACACTGTCGATACGCAGGGCTATGACTCGGTATGGAGCAACGACATCGGCGAAATACGGGCCGGACATATTGCCGAACATCCCTTGGGCGACGAAAATACGGCGTTTGACGGGGCAGACGGCGATATTAAGGATCTGCATGACCGCTGGGTATACTATACGGAGAACTTTGACCTAGACAGCACAGACGACACAGTTAGCTTTGCCGACCGCTATGTAGAAGACTATAACAAATATGTCGATGACAACGGCCTTTTAGGCCTCCAAGGCGGCCTGAAAAAGACCGGAGACGGGACGCTGGCCCTGACCGGTAAAAATACCTATAAAGGCGCGACGATAGCCGCCGGCGGAACCCTGCAGATCGACGGCTCCGTCGCCGGCGATGCCTACAGTGAGGATGCGGGCGCCATTGCCGGTAGCGGTACCATTAATGGAAACTTGTATAATAATGGAGCCGTCGCCGCTGGGAGCTGGGGCGCTGTGACAAAGGACGACGGTACGGCGCAGACCTTGAACGTAAAAGGGACGTTTAGTGGAAAGGGAAGGATTATCGCCAATACAGACGGTACGACGTATGCCCGTCTCCACGTTCAACAGGACGCCGACCTTTCCCAAATGACCCTGCAAGCCGGGCAGTATGCCGCCCCCGGTGTAACGGGCACGATTTTGACGAGCGGCGGCGTAGGCGTAATAACTGGAGCAGATAGCCTGAACGGTTCGTTCAGCGGCTTGCTCGACAGTGAAGTGAGACAAGACGGCGACAGCCTCAACTTGACGACGAAGGCTGACAACAACGCCGGCATTGCTGCCGACCGCTTTGCCGCTGTAAACGGCTTGTACAGCGCGCTGGATAAAGACGAGCAGAAGGATATGTACCGCCTGTACGCCTTGGACAGCGGAAACGTCCGCGCGGCGATAGACGGCCTGAGCCGCAGCGAAAGTATGCATCTGGAACTGGCCTACGACGCCATGCAGAACCGAGACGTCCGCCAGGCCGTGCGGCAGCAGGAACGGACCGATCGGGAAGACGCCGTATGGGCTATTACCGGCAAGGGCTGGGGCAGCATGGACGACGGCTTGAAACGGCACAGCTGGAACGCCGCCGTGGGCTATGATTTCTACGACGACGGCGACGCCTATGCCGGCGCGCTGGTCGCCTACAGTGACAACAGCCTGAGCGGCTATGACACCGACGGTACGTATAAGAACTACAGCGTCGGCCTGTACGGCGGCACGAAGAACCGCCCCGGCACGGCGACGGCCTACGTGAGCTACGGCCGGCAGGAAAACGAGCTGACGCGGTATTTAGGCAGCACCTTCAGCCACAGCGGCGCATCCAGCAAGGTGACGAGCGACTACGACAGCACGGTCTTCGGCGTCGGTGCGACATACGCCTACGACCTGCACTATGGGAAAGAAGCTGGCTGGCACGTCAGCCCCTACGTCGGCCTGGATTACGCCCATTATCAGCAGGACTGCTTCGGCGAAGACGGCAGCGTCTTTGCTCTCCGCAGCGGCGGGTTCAGCGACGACTACCTGACGGGCGAACTCGGCGTCGATATGAAGCGGGAGACTAACGGCAAGACTTACGGCTTGTCCGTAGCCTATCGGCGCGTCTTCGACGGCGACGCCCAGCATACGGGATTTTCCTATGCCAAGGGAAATGGCATAGGCTTCGGCGTACAGTCTATGAACCATAGCAAGGATCACGTCGTAGCGTCGGCCTACGCCTCGGCCGAGCTGTCCGACCGCTGGGAAATCGGCGGGGCCGTAGAGCAGGGCTGGTCCCGCACGAGCCGCGACCTGAGCGCCGCCGTAAACGTCGCCTATCGCTTCTAACGCCGCTGTGCGAGCTGAGGCGAGGAGAACGGCAATCGCCGTATCGGATAGGCCAAGATATACGGGAAATGAATATGTTATCATCCGCCATAAGCATTAGACGCAGCCAGGGCCGCGTTTTATAATGAAGGTGTCTCGACGAGGAGACGCCTTCTTTTTTTAGCCGGAGACGGCTGCGGCTAGTTTCCTTCGTCGTCGAATTATAATAAATTGTTTTATTCATCGCAGGAGGTGCGCCGTGAAAGTTGGAGGAATACTCATTGCCGTCGTCTTAGTCGTGACCATTGGCTGGGCCTTTGTGTCCTATCCGCAGCCGGCGGAGTCCGTGCAGGCCGCCGCGCCGGAACGCATACTGATTGCCTATTATTCCCAGAGCGGACATACGGAGGCCGTCGCCAAGGCGATTCAGCAAGAAACGGGCGGCGATTTGTACCATATACGGACGAACATTGCGTATCCGAAGAATGCGCCGGCCATGCAGAGCCAGGCCAAGGCGGAATACAACGAAGGGCTCCGGCCGTCCTTGGCCGAACCGATGCCGGATATGAGCCGCTACGACGTCGTCCTTTTAGGATTCCCCAATTGGTATAATGCGCCGCCTGTGGGAGTGTTCACCTTTTTAGAAGGGACGGATTGGAAGGGGAAGACCATCGTTCCCTTCGTGACTTACGGCCTGAGCGGCTGGGGCAGCAGCATCGACGATATTCGGGCTGCCGCGCCGGACGCCGTCCTTGCTAAGGGGTTGGCCGTTCATGCGTCCCAGGCTGGGAATTGCAAAGAAGCCGTCGCGTCGTGGTTGGATTCGCTGGGACTAGATGCCATACAAGGAGGTAGGAACCGATGAAGCTGCAGATTCGCCGCCATGCCGTGCAGCTCTGCGCGGCTGTGTTATATAACGCCAACGCCTTTACGCCCCTGACGGGCCGGGCTGTCGATTTCCCCTATGACAAGGCCTGTGTGCCCGGCTTAAACTGCCAGTATTGCCGCTATACCATTGCCGGGTGTCCCTTAGGCGTGACACAGCAGGCGCTGAGCGGTTCCTTTTCTGCCGTGGCCTGGCAGTTTTGGGGGATGCTGGTATTGTTTGGCCTCTTATTCGGCCGGATGATTTGCGGCTGGGCCTGTCCCATGGGCTGGCTGCAAGAGCTGTTGAATAAAGTGCCATTTCCAAAGCTGAAAAAGAACCGAATGACCTATTATTTGTCTTACGTAAAATACGTGATGACCGCTTTGTTTGTATTAGCCGTTCCCTTGTATACGGGGCTGGTGACAGGACGTGGGATTACGGCCTTCTGCGCCTGGATTTGCCCGGGGAATTTCCTGGAGGCCCTGTTTTTGCCGACGCTGTTTCAGGGCAGTGTCGACAATTTAGTCATTGCCGTGCAGAATGCCAAGTTTTTCTGGGTCATGGCCCTGCTTGTGGCGATGCTGTGGATATACCGCCCGTTCTGCCGCTTTCTCTGTCCTCTCGGCGCGTTTTACGGCCTGTTCAACCGGTTTTCCGCCGTGGGAATGACCGTAGACGTCAAGGCGTGCATTCATTGCTCCGCCTGTGTGCAGACGTGCCCGATGGATATCCGCACTGTCGGCGACAGGGAATGCATCGGCTGCGGCGCTTGTATGGCCGCCTGCCCGACGAAGGCCATCCGCATCAGGCGGCCTTTTGGAAAATAAAAGAGTATATATCAAACAGTATGATTGTGGAGGTGCAAAATCGATGAAAAGAAAATTGCTTTGTATTGCCGCCGCGCTGAGTACGTTGTTTGCCGCTGCATCTGTCCAAGGGGCGAGCGTGCGGACGCCGGACGGGAATATGCCCTTGATTCACTGGGCCGTCGTCGAATCGGCTGACGGGCAGATGGGCGTCCTGCAGCAGTTAGGGGCGAAGCACGTCGCTCCGGAAGTTGCGAAGGAAGATGGCACCTACGCCCTGTATGGAGCCGTAGATGCCAAAAGTCCCAATATCATGCGCGTATTGGAATTCTATGAAGACGACGACGCCTACCGCATCCACGCGGCGAGCGACGGCTTCCGCGCCTATGACGAAGCGCGTCGTCCCTATTTGAAGGGCGTGAAGATTTTGGAAGCCACAGGCATCGCCCTGGAACAAAAAGACAGCGGCGTGGGGACGAGCGTACAGATGGATTTGATCCAAGTCAAGCCGGAATGCCTGGAAGCCTATGAGCAGCGATTGGTCGAGGAAATCCGCCGGGCCGCCGCTGATGATGAGCACGTCGTCGGACTCTATGCGACGGCTGAAAAGGACAATCCGGCCCGAATCCATACGATGGGTATCTTTACCGATGAAGAAGGCTATGAAGCGTATGTCGCTTCGCCGGCATACCAGGCCTTCTGCCGCGATACGCAAGACATGATCGTCATGCAGAATCACATCGAAAATCAGCCCGTCCGCATTACGCTAAGCCAACGGGGCGTGAAATAATATACGGGCAGTTTTCATTGACAGAACCTGTAACTATCGTTATACTAATTGTAGAAAAGAAAGTAATGTGCCACAGCGCACGAACACCCCGGAAAGGTAGCGACTTTCCGGGGTGTCTTACTATGGGCTGATTGCTCTTATCGGTATCTGTTCAGCCACTGGCAGATATAATTGGCGAGTATACCTGCCGCAACAGATAGTAAAAAAGAAAGTAATGTGGTTTCCACGGCGCACCTCCTTTCCGTTGCCGGAATAGAGAAGAGCAACATGTTTAATATAGCATAGGACGCAGACAAACAGAATATATGTTTTATTGCGCAAACGGCATACGAACACAGCCTGTCGTCATAGCGCGGCAGCCATATAGTTCGCTATACGTGATTTTTACCTTTCTGTGTCTTGACAGATAATACATTTGTGTTTATAATAGACCTAATTTTACGAAACCAAACGCGATGAAAGAGAAAAAAGCTTGGCGTGTCTGTTACAGAGAGCTGCCGGAACGGTGCGAGGCAGCAGGGCAGCAAAGCATTCCGCTCCGGAGCATCAAATGACGAATTTGACGGGTACGCCCGATACAGCGCGACGAGATGGCCGAAAGGCAAGCTGGGTGGCAACGCGGGAGTATACTCTCGTCCCTTTTTAGGGACGAGAGTTTTTTTTATTATAAGCGAGAGAGTTTCCCTGCGGCTCTCCGCACGAGGGGACATGAGAAGTATGAAACGAGTGTATAATTTTAACGCCGGACCGTCGGCGATGCCGCTGGACGTATTGAAAGCGGTACAGGCTGAATTTCTCGATTTTAATCATACGGGGATGAGCATCGTAGAAATCAGCCACCGCAGCGCGGCCTATCAGGATATGCAGGACGAAACGGTAGGGCTCATGCGCCGGCTGCTTCAGGTGCCGGACGACTATCATATCGTCTTTATGCAGGGCGGCGGCAGCCTGCAGTTTGCTATGCACGCCATGAATTTTCTCAAGCGCCGCGGCGGCTATCTGAATACAGGCGTGTGGTCCGATAAGGCCATGAAGGCGGCGTCCTTCTTCGGCGATGTCTACGAAGTGGCGTCCAGCAAGGCCGACGGGTTTTCCTATATTCCCAAGGCCGATACCTTCGTCGTCCAGCCCGATACGGACTACGTGTACATGACGTCGAACAACACGATTCACGGCACGGAATGGCACGGCTATCCGTCCTTCGACGTGCCGTTGTTCTGCGACATGTCCAGCGATTTCATGAGCCAGCCTGTAGACGTGTCGAAGTTCGATTTCATCTATGCCGGCGCGCAGAAAAACATCGGCCCGGCCGGCGTCGTCGTAGCCATCATCAAGGACTCGCTCCTGGCGCAGGCGAAGGAAGACGTGCCGGTCGTGCTCCAGTACAAGACCTATGTAGATCACGACTCGACGTATAATACGCCGCCGGTCTTCGGCATTTATTTTATCAACAAGGTCATGCACTGGCTGGAAGACAACGGCGGCCTGGAAGGAGCGTACCGGCGCAACGTGCAGAAGGCCGGTATCGTATACGCGGCTATCGACGGCAGCGACGGATTTTATCGGGGCCACGCGGCTGCCGATTCGCGCAGCCTCATGAACGTGACGTTCAACCTGCCGACGGCAGAGCTGGAAGCGGCATTCGTCGCCCAGGCGGCGGAACGGGGCCTCGTAGGCCTCAAGGGCCATCGGTCCCTCGGCGGCTGCCGGGCGTCTATTTACAACGCCGTGACCGAAGAAGGCTGCCGGGCCCTGGCCGAATTTATGGAAGAATTCAGAAAGAACCATTAACCTACGGCGGGCGCGAAGCCCGCACGATACAGTAGATGATCAGGAGGATACGAACATGAAAATATTAGTCAGCGACGACGTTTCTATCAAAGGGGTAGAGCTGCTGCGGGAGCACGGCTATGAAGTAGACGTCAAAACGAATTTAGACGAAGCGGGCCTTATCGAGTGCATCGGCGAGTACGACGGCCTGATTACCCGCTCTATGACTCACGTGACGGAAAAGGTCATCGATGCGGCGGCGAAATTGAAGGTCATTGGCCGGGCCGGCGTCGGCGTCGACAGCATTGACATCAAGACGGCGACGGAACGGGGAATTATCGTCGTCAACGCGCCGACGTCCAATACGGTAGCCGCGACGGAACACACCTGCGCCATGATCATGGCTATGACCCGCCACATCCCCCAGGCTCACGATTCCCTGATGGCCGGCGAATGGGACCGGGAACGGTTTACGGGCATTCAGCTTAAAGACAAGGTCATCGGCATCATCGGCCTCGGCCGCATCGGCTCGGGCATTGCCAAGCGCATGCAGGGCATGGAAATGAAGACTATCGGCTACGACCCGTACATTCCCGAAGACCGCTTTAAGCAGCTCGGCGTCGAAGCCGTCGACTTGGATACGCTCCTGCGCACGTCCGACTACATCACGATGCATACGCCTCTGACGAAGGAAACGACGGGCATGATCGGCGCAGAAGAAATCGCCAAGATGAAAGACGGCGTGCGGGTGATCAACGTATCGCGCGGCGCTGTGCTGGATATCAACGCCCTGGCAGAGGCCCTGCGGAGCGGCCACGTAGCCGGCGCGGCTGTCGACGTCTTCCCGGAAGAACCGCTGGGACAGGACATCAATCCCTTTGAAGGACTGGACAACGTCGTCATTACGCCCCATCTGGGCGCATCGACTGTGGAAGCGCAGATCGGCGTGTCCGTCGACGTCGCCGAAGGCGTCATGGCCGCCCTCAACGGCGAGCCCGTGCCGACGGCGGTCAACATGGCTCCCGTACCGATGAACGTGTACAACGTCATCCATCCCTATTTCGACCTCATGGAACGGATGGGCATCATCGGCGTTTACCTTACGGAAGGGCCGATGAAGGAAATCCAGGTCGAATACACAGGCGAGCTGGCCGACACGGAAACGCGGCTCCTCACGACAGCCGTCCTCAAGGGAGCCCTGAACCCCATATTGCAGGATTCGGTCAATTTCGTCAACGCGCCGGAAGTCGCTAAGACGCGCCACATCGCCGTCAAGGAAATCAAGTCCCACGACAACGGATATTTCCTCGACGCCGTGACGGTGCGCATCAAGACGACCAAAGGCGAACACTCCGTCGTCGGCATGCTGTTCAATAAAAACGAAGCGAAAATCGTCCAGATCGACGAATACCGCGTCGACTTTACGCCCGAAGGCTACCTGCTTCTCGCGCCCCACGTCGATCAGCCGAACATGATCGGCCAGATTTCAACCATCCTCGGCCAGGCCCGCATCAACATCACGGGCATGCAGGTCGGCCGCATGACCCAGGCCGGCAACAACATCATGGCCATCGCCGTGCAGGACGACATTCCCAACGACATCATGCTCAAGCTCCGCTCCATCGACGGCATTCTCGATATGAAGCTCATTCACTGCGACGTGCAGCACTAGGAGGACACTATGGTACGCATCATACTGATTCGCCACGGCGAAACGCAATGGAATATAGAAGGCCGCTATCAGGGCCAGGAAGACACACACCTGAGCGAACGGGGCCTAAAGCAGGGCCATATGGTTGCCCAGGGATTGAAGGATACGCCCATCGACGCAGCCATTTCCAGCCCCTTGGAACGGTCGTACATGACCTGTGCCTTCTGCGCCGAGCTCCACGGCATTGACGTGCTGAAGGACGACCGGCTCCTGGAAATCAACCACGGCGACTGGGAAGGCCGCCTGGCCGACGACATCGAAGCCCAGTACCCGACGGAATTTCACCAGTGGCACACGGAGCCCCATCTGGTCACCATGCCCGGCCCGGGCGGCGAGTCCCTGGAAGACGTGCGCCGCCGCGTCCGTGCCGCCTTCGACGAATACGCTGCGGTCTACGACGGCAAGACGGTCCTCGTCGCCGCCCACGACGCCGTAAACAAGGCGATTATCTGCGACGTCCTGGGCCTCGACATGAGCCATTTCTGGCAGATCAAGCAGGACAACACCTGCATCAACGTCCTCGAATGCCAGGACGGCCGCTGGCGTCTCGTCCTGCTGAATTCTACAAATCACATGGGGTATTTGTTCAGCGGTATTGAACAAAAAGGGCTGTAACGAGTATAATATAACAGTACAAATTTACGCTGTTTTGCATAACGAAAGGAAGAATACCAATGTTAGATACGAAATTTATCCGCGAACACGTTGAAGAAGTCAAAGACAACCTTGCCAAGCGTCACGCCAGCGCCGACGTAGACAAATTCGTCGAACTCGACGCCAAGCGCCGCGAACTCCTGCAGAAGGTAGAAGCCATGAAGAGCGAACGCAATACGGTGACCCAGGAAATCAGCAAGCTGAAACGGAATAAAGAAAACGCCGACGCCCAGATCGCCGCTATGAAGAAGCTCGGCGACGATATCGACGTCCTCGATAAAGAAGTCAAAGCCGTAGAAAAGGACATGCTTGACATCCAGCTCATGATTCCGAACATGTGCAATCCGTCGATTCCCGTCGGCGAAGACGACAGCGACAACCCGGAAGTCCGCAAATGGGGCGAACTGCCGAAATTCGACTTTGAACCCCTCAATCACTGGGACGTAGGCGAAAACCTCGGCATCCTCGACTCCGAACGGGCGGCGAAGGCGACGGGCGCACGGTTCTACTACTACATCGGCCTCGGCGCGCGCCTCGAACGGGCCGTATACAACTTCATGCTCGACCAGCACGTCTATAAAGACGGCTACACCGAAGTCATTCCGCCGTACATCGTCAACCGCGACACCATGATCGGCACGGGCCAGCTGCCGAAATTTTACGAAGATATGTACCGCCTGAACGTCGAAGGCGAAGAAATGTACATGATTCCGACGGCTGAAGTACCGCTGACCAACTACTACCGCGGCGAAATCATCGACGGTTCCAAGCTGCCTATCTACCTGACGGCTATGACGCCGTGCTTCCGCGCTGAAGCAGGCTCGGCCGGCCGCGACACGCGCGGGCTCATCCGTCAGCACCAGTTCCACAAGGTAGAAATGGTCAAATTCTCCGCTCCTGAAACGAGCTATGAAGAACTGGACAAGATGACTCACAACGCCGAAGATATTCTGAAAGCTCTCGGCCTGCCGTACCACGTCGTCTGCCTCTGCACCGGCGACATCGGCTTCTCCGCCGCGAAGACCTTCGACGTCGAAGTATGGTTCCCGGCCCAGGGCAAATACCGCGAAATCTCGTCGTGCTCCAACACGGAAGATTTCCAGGCTCGCCGCGCCAACATCCGTTTCCGCCGCACGCCAAAGGACAAACCGGAATACGTCCATACCCTCAACGGCTCCGGTCTCGCCGTAGGCCGCACCGTCGCCGCCATCCTGGAAAACTACCAGCAGGCCGACGGCTCCGTCGTCGTACCGGAAGTCCTCCGTCCGTACATGCACTGCGACGTCATTACGAAACAGAAATAAGATTGGCTATATAATATAGAAATATAAAAAGAAACGGGACGTTCCTATGGTATCATAGAAATGTCCCGTTCTTTTTCGATGCATTCGTCTGTATGCATGGCATTGACATAACGCTGCGTTGTCCTGTATGATTATCACAGGCATTACACACGAAACGGCAGGCGGTTGTATCGCCCCTATCCATTTTCCAATGAATGGGGGTGATGCCCATGAACGATATGAATATCTTTTTGTTACTTCTTATCGTGTTGGTACTTTTGTTACAAAAGAGATAAACCGCCTCTAGTCCCTTAAACTTAGGCGGTTTACTTTTGCTAATTATGAGGGGCTACAACCGTTTGTCGGTGTAATGCCTTTTTCAATTTTATTATACCGAGTTATCATAGGGCCGTCAAGTGTGTCGGACAGCGTGACAGTGTCAAGTTGTTGTGGGTATATATTTGACAGAAACATCTTGGCATGTAAATCAGCCTTTTAGTG
>NZ_SJOT01000016.1:0-55437 GCF_012027795.1 Megasphaera sp. SW808 | reverse complement strand
GGGGATACGAAGCATAGTTTTTTTGAGAATGTTATTGTTAAAATGGGGATCAACAGCAGATTTCTTAGATAAATCTGGATGTACATTTCTATAAAATATAAAAGAAACTTGTAAATAGCGTTTTGTGGATATGTTTTTATTTTAATCATATGTAGAAATACCGAAAGGTGAATTTATCTATCGGAAAGGAGGCAGAGCGTATGGAAAATAATACCCCGACTTTAATTTGTGTCACAACTTCTGAGGAAGTGGTAACGGCTTGTCACACTGATTGCGGTCCTTTCTGGAGTGATGATTAAGTTGCTTATGTTTCGTGTGCAAGGAATGGAAGGTATAGCGTATCTTTCATTCCTTCATTTTATTTATGGAGAAATGTATGATTGACAGTGTACTTTTAAAGCTGGCTGTAACGGCAGAAAATATTTCTATATACTTGAAAAGATATCTTAGGCGTAAATATGTAAATAATTTTTTGGTAAAATATAACCTTCAAGATGGCAAAGCGACTAAAAAAAGCAATATTCATTATAATCCCTACGAGGGAACCAATGTAATGTTGATAGAACAGCTTATCCAAAGCGGAGAAATACAGCGCACAGACAAAATTCTGGATATTGGCTGCGGTGCAGGGATTTTTCTTCTCTACTTAGCGGATAGAGGATTTAAAAATCTGCAAGGAATTGAAATTGATAAAGGCTTGCTTGATGTATGCAGGAAAAATATTATTCGGTACCAAAATAAATCATCTATTTCTGGGCAAAGTATAGATGTTTTTCAGGGGGATGCCCTTACGATGGATATAGATGAGGACGTTGCCTGTTTTTATTTGTTCAATTCTTTTTACGATGAATGTACCTATTTGAAATGGCTGGAGCAAGTGAAGGCAAGCTTGCATAAAAAGAATCGTTCTATAAAAATCATCGTTCTGTTTCCTACTGTGGCTTCCATGGGGGCTTTAAGGCAGTGCAGCTGGCTTCGGGAAAAAACGAGGGTATTATGCAAGGCTCAGTTATGCCATAGATGTGTTTATTTTTTGATATACGAAAGCGTAGGATAAATATGCGGATTTTGCTTGTTTCTATCATTCACAGCTATAAATATGGCAATACAGGCGTTGATTATATTGCCAACTATATACGTCAAAGCTGCAAAACGGCGAGTGTAGATATTAAATATTACCATCACTTTGAAACGTGGGAAACGATCATAAATGATTTACATACCCATGACAGCTATGACATTTACGGATTTTCCATTTTTGAAACGAATTATGTGCTGTCTAAAAAAATAGCTGAATATTTAAAAAGAACACAATCATGTCTTGTTGTTTTTGGGGGACAGTTCGTTACTATGAATTATCGTGAAATTGTTTCCGATGCTCCTATGGTGGATTATTTTATTCTTGGTGATGGAGAAGCTCCGATGCTGAGAATTATCCATTCGTATGGAAATAAAACCATTCAAAATGATGAGAATATTGCAGCGATGCATGATATCGAAGATAAGAAGGCGAATGTTGAGCAAGACATAAACCGAAAGGCCAGCTTTGATTATTATACGCAGGATACTGCAGAAGCAAATATGCAAAAGACTCACTGCATGATGACTAAATCCAACGTATGTACCGGCGCATGTACTTTTTGTTGTTCACGAAAAGGGAGAGTGGTTTATAAAGAGCCGGAGCGAGTTGTTGAAGAAATTGCGTATTTAGCGACGACCTTTGGCGTAAAAAAATTTTTTATCTGTGACGATGATCTGTTTGACATTGATGGAGATGAAAACAGAGAGCGGCTCATGGTGATGTTTGAAAAAATAGATCGGCTGAATTTTAATTTGGCCTTTTCAGGATTTGCGAAACCAAAGGCGATTTGTAATCCCAGAAATTACGAAGTATTACAAAAAATGAATAAAATAGGATTTCATCATTTATTTTTAGGTATTGATGCCGGAAATGAATGGGATCGAAAGCTATATAACAAACGGGCTACCTTAGAAGAAGGTAAAAGGGCATTGCAAATTCTTGATGATATTGGAATTTCTCCTAGATACGGAATGATTTTTTTTAATCCGTATTCTACATTGGATTCTTTACGTAAGTCGTATCAATATTTAATAGAATTGCACTCGACAAACTACTATCATTACGGTGGACTTAGGGTTCAAGTATTGAATGGTACGAAGTTGAAAACCATGCTTCAGCAGGATCACTTATTAGATCGTGAGTATTCCTTTCTTAATACCCAGGCGTATCGTTTTAAAGATCCCTCCATACAGCCCATTGCTGATTTTATGGCCGATACATTTATACCAGCAGCCGACGCCGTTACGTATCAGTTCAACACGCTGAAAAGAAAATTTGAATTAGTAAGGCACATTAATAGAGCAGCAGAAAAATATGCTCCGTTAGTACATGAGTATGGAGAACGGGAATTTGAAGCAATTAAGAAATTTTTCTATTATCTATATGTTCAGCAGGATGTAATGTATTGCCAAAATCATATGAATGATTTCATTACGTCTATGAAAAGGAACGCAGAAGTTTATCAACCCATTATTCGAAAGTTAGACGAGATGTTTATTTCTACCCCTTTAAAGAAGTGAGGCGATAGGTCAAATGTATGAAATAAATCAAGACGTTATTTTTGTACCAGGAGCTGTTCATGGGGCAATTTATGATTTTAATTCTGGAAAGGTATATTCCGTAAATGATGCGGCCTGCAGCATTATTCATCGATACGTTGAAAATAAAGCTGTGCCGTCTGATGAAACCTACCTGACGGAATTGAAAAGATGCTTTTTGATATCTGAAAGTTTTATTCCCCGGAATTTTAGGTTACGTAAAGATAAGACAATTCAGTTAGAAATGGCTTGGATTGAAATAACGCAGCGATGTAATCTAAGGTGTATTCATTGCTATGAAGGAAATGTCCATGTTTCTTCTCAAAATTCGTTAAGCCTGACGCAGTGGAAAAAATGCATAGATCAATTAGCGGATTTGCATATCAAGCGATTAATTGTCATTGGCGGGGAGCCGTGCTGCCGTAAGGATTTAGTGGATATCCTTGAATACGCATCTCAGTATCCGATAGATATTACGTTATTTACAAATGCAACGGCGTTTTCAGATCGATTAATACATTGCGTAGTGAAACATAACCTTCGTGTGAAAATTTCCATGTATGGGCCGTCTGCTGAGATTCATGATAAAATTACCAATGTGAGAGGCAGCTTTAAGAAAACGACTGAAGCGGTGCAGGCGCTTGTTGCGCAAGGCGTTTCCGTTTCAGCGGCAGTTATCGTGATGAAGGAAAATGAAGCATATGTAGATGAAACGATGCAGTATGTTCGTGAATTGGGTATGAAATGCTCTCGATACGATATCATACGTAATGTACATGGAGGGACTCAAAAGCTCCATGCACCGACCAAAAAAAATGTAATACAAAAGGTTTATCTGACGAAGCCTAACTTTAAAGCAAATAAAGAACAGTTTTGTCATAATTATAGTAGGAATTCCTGTTGGTATGGCAAAATTACAATTATGGAAAACGGCGATGTCATTCCATGTGAATTTGAGAGAAACTATAGGTATGGCAATATATTACAAGACTCTTTAGAAGAGATTATCCATAATGAAAAGACGATGTCAAAGTGGTTCTTCGATTTTAGTACCGTTGAAGGCTGCAAAGATTGTGAATTCCGCTTTGCTTGCCACGACTGTCGTCCCCTGGGCCTTTCCGTTTGCGGCAATATGAATACTAAAAATCCCAGATGTTGTTACGATGTTTATCGCGGAGTATGGGATTTAGCTAGTCTGCAATAAGCGGATATTGCACTTTAATAGAATCAAGAAGTTTTTGCCATGTATGTTGGTATCATTTTAGGGGCTGCATGATGAACTTTTTTGATTATCGCTGGATGTTACGTATGGCGTGAGAAATTTGATTTGTGTCAGATAGGATATTGGGAACGGATATATGAGGCACAAGTACAAAGGTGTATACACGGGCTATAGAGGTATGCTTATAAATTTTTTCACAGCAGGAGAGAATCACTGGGAATTTATCGTTGGGAAAACAGGGTAAGACGAGGAATTTTGTCATGGAAAAGCATGTCATAAGGGAACGTTATGTATAATGACAGGCATCGGCAGTAAAGAATATTTTGTTTGATATAATATATTGCAAAATATAGCAGATATATAGGAGGAGCAGCAATGGAACAAAGTGACATGGCTATGTTGGTCGATTTGCTTCGCGACGACATGAAGCCGGCATTGGGCGTGACCGAGCCGGGGGCGATTGCGTTTGCGGCGGCTAAGGCGCGGGAGTTTGTCAAGGGGGAGGTAGCTCGGGTCGACGTCGTGCTGAATTCCGGCATGTATAAAAATGCGTTTACGTGCGGGATTCCCCATTCCGATGCTGTGGGGAACGCCTATGCCGCGGCATTGGGCGTCATGGCCGGCGACGCGGCGCTGGGATTGGAAGCGCTGGCGAAGGTCGACGACCAAGCGAATGAAGCGGCGAAAGGGCTCGTCGAAGGAGGAAAGGTATCTGTGCAGGTCGGAGAGATTACGCCGGATATTTACATCCGCGTAGAAGTGGCGACGGCGTCGGATTGCTGTGCCGTCACGATTTCCCATACGCATACGAATATCGTAAATATCGTCGTCAACGGCGACGTCGTATTTGAGAAAGACGACGAGGAGCAGCCGGGCCATGAAGACGCGGGCGGCGCGCCGATTCACGAATATACGCTGGCCGAATTGTATAACTTTATACAATCGGTGCCTATCGAAGAGATTTCCTTTATCCAGCAGGCCTACGACATGAACCTGGCCTTGTTCAGCGAAGGGCTGGGCCATGAGCGGACGACATTTCTCAAGGCATTGTGGGATATGAACGGCGGGCAGATGATTTCCGGCGACGAAGTGACGACGGCGCAGCTGCTGTGCGGCGGCGCTATCGAGGCCCGCGTCCTGGGGTTGGACAAGCCGGCCATGAGCATTACGGGATCAGGCGCACACGGAATTATCTGCACGATGCCTTTATACGCAGTCTGTCAGGCCCAGGGGATTTCTGCCGAGCGGCTGCTGCGGGCGACGGCGTTGAGCTATTTAATTACCATGTATATTAAGGAATATTCCGGCCGCTTGTCGGCGTTCTGCGGCTGCGCTATCGCTGCCGGCACGGGCATGGCCTGTGCCCTGGCCTGGCTGAAGGGCGGTGATTTGGCCGTCCTGCATCGCGTTATCGCTAATATGGCGGCCAGCATTACAGGAATGATCTGCGACGGCGGAAATCAGGGCTGCACGATGAAGGGCGTCACCGCCGTCGATACGGCGTTCCGCTCGGTACGCTTTGCCTTGTCGGGCGTCGGCGTCGACCCCGTTCACGGCGTATTGGGCCCGACGCCGGAGGATACGTTCCGCTACATGGGCTGTATTGCCTCGCCGGGTATGGTCGGTACGGAACAGACGATGATTGACATCCTAAAGGATAAATCGCAGAAGGGAAGTCGTATTTCCTAAGTAAAAAGCCGTCTCATCGGGAGCTGATGCTTCCTTTGAGACGGCTTGCTTACGTTTGCGAACCGGCAGGGAATTTATTTCTTAGCGTTGCGCTGGTTTTTGGCATCCTGGCTGACAAAGTTTTTGGTCGCCGGATCAAATTCCGGACCGTCGTAGGTTGTGCTGATCTGCACTTCGCCGGATACTACTTTTTGATGCAGGTTGTTTAATCTGTCGACGGCTTCGGCAGGAACGAAGGGAGCGATGGCTAAGCGGACGATATCCGGCTTTTCCAGGCCGATTTTCGTAATATCGTGGGTCAGGGCGCCGGCTTTGTAATCCTTTGCCGCGTTGAACAGGGCTTCGCTGGAGTCAGCGACGGCTGAGCCGACGAAAATAGGCGATTCTTTCGTCCAGTCGATGACGTTGCCGATTTCCAATACTTGTCCATTGGTCTTGGCGATGACCTGGTTGACGGCGCTGCGCCCGCTGTTGAGCATCGTATAGATGACGTCGACGCCTTCGCCGATCTGTGCTTCCGCCGCTTTAGCATTTACTTTCATATTGTCCAGATCGCCCGTAAAGGTCGAGTAGAACTGGGCGTGAGGATTAGCGTATTTTACGCCGTTGTAGAAGGCGGCCCGGGCTTGCAGTCCCGGTTTGGGCCAGGCGCCGGAAATGTGGCCGACTTTGCCGGTCTTTGTCATGTAGCCGGCCAGCGCGCCGGCTAAGAAGGCTGACTGCTCCTGATTGACGACGTAGCTGCTGATATTGTCGCCTTTTACATTGCCCTGAATGACGACGAACTGGATTTGCGGATAGTCCTTGCTGATGGTGGAAACAGGGCCGTTCATCTGCCCGCCGTGGCCGATAATCAGCTTTGGCTGTTCCTGGGCTAATTTCTGCAGTTCTGCTGTCAGGACGGCGGCGTCGGACGTAGCAGATACGTCGGATACGCATTTCACATTCGCCGTGACGTCCTTGGCAATGCGTTCGTAGCCGCGGTAGCCCGCTTCCATGAAGCCATTGTCGTGGGCCTTGCCGGGCAGGAGCACCGTAATTTCCGGAGCCGCTGCCGCTTCAGGGCTGGCCGTTTCGACGACGGCTCCCTGGGCAAAGGCGGGGAAGCAGGCTGCGCATGCTAACAGAAGTACGGATTTTTTCAATGATACTTTCATAGGAACACCTCTTTGTCGTAGTATTGATGAGTCCGCAGCAGAAGGATACTTGCTGCCGGACGAATTGCTGTAGCTTGCCTCATTATTGGATTTCAATGCCGCCGTCCTTGTAGCGCTGCAGGTCGTCTGCCCCGATATCGCTGTCCATGATAATGACAGGCGTCTGCGCCAGGGGAAAGACCTGCTTTTTGGCCAGGCGGTCCAGCTTGGTAGAATCCATGACGGCGTAGGTTTTCCAGGCATTGCGGGCCATGGCCTGCATGATGGGGATTTCGCGGAAGCGAAAATCTGTCAGGCCGGACTGCACGTCCAGCGAATTGACGGCTAGAAAGCAGATATCGGGGAAATACGTTTCCGCTTCACGAAGGCAGCGGCTTCCCCAGGTGGACTGCTCCGCCCCGTCCCAGTCGCCGCCGAGAAGGTGGATGCGGCACTTCGGATTGGCTGCGGCGGCCTCGGCTGCAGCGATGTTGTTGGTCACGATGGAACACGTAAGGTCGGCCTGGGCGATTTCTTCCGCTAAAATCGTCGTCGTCGTGCCGGAATTGAGCATGACCAGGTCGTTGGGCTGAATGAGCTGCACGGCCTTGCGGGCGGCTTCCCGCTTGAGCTCGTTGTGTATGACCTTGCGGCCATTGAAATGGGCGAATTGATGGGACTCGTGGACGGCTTTCGCGCCGCCGCGTATGTATTGAACCAAGCCGGCCCGGTCTAAGGCTTTCAGGTCGCGCCGCACCGTATCGATCGATACGTTCAGCTGCTGGGACAAATCTTCCAGCTTGACGACGGAGGCGCGGCTCAGTTCCTGCAAAATGATATGCTTGCGTTCTTCCTGAATCATGAATGCTGCTCCTTTACGTTTGCTCTGTCATAGTTTATTGTATATCAAATCCGTTTGCGGCGACAAGGATAGTTTTGTAAAATCCTGTTGCGAGAATCTCACAAAATATGCCGTAATTTACATATATTTTGCCATTTGTTTGCGGAATTTAGAAAAAAATGTCATAATATAGGTATATAAATGGAATTGTCCGAAACAATTACGGCAGATAGTGGTAAATGGAAAGGGGCAGACGCATGAAGTGGGAAGGAATTATTTTCGATTGGGCCGGTACGACTGTCGATTTCGGATCGATGACGCCGGTCATTGTCTTTCGGGAAATTTTTGCTAAACGGGGCATTGCCGTGACAAATGAGGAAATCCGTCGGCCGATGGGCATGCTGAAGTGGAATCATATCCAGGCGATGCTGGATATGCCGCGGATCCGCGGTGAATGGCGGCGGCGGTTCCGCAGCGAGCCGCAGGACTGGGACGTCGATACGTTATACGACGATTTTGAGCCGATGCTGCTTTCCCTGCTGGCCCGGGGGACGGAGGTCAAGCCGTATGTGGCCGACACGATTGCCGAGCTGCGCTGCTGGGGCTATCAAATCGGCAGTACGACGGGCTATACGAATATCATGATGAAATCCGTCGTCAAGGCCGCCGCTGCACAGGGCTATGAAGCGGATTTCTGGATTACGCCGGACAGTGTATCCGGTTTCGGCCGGCCTTATCCGTATATGATTTTCCGCAATATGGAGCATTTCAAATGGCAGCAGACGAGCCGGGTTTTGAAAGTTGGAGACACGGTGACGGATATTTTGGAAGGAAAGCATGCCGGCGTCAAGACGGCGGGTATCCTTGTCGGCAGTTCTGTCATGGGGCTGAGCCGGGAAGAGTACGACAGCCTGACGGAAGACGAACGGCAGACGGCCTGCGAGCAGGCGCGCGCCGTATATGAAGAAGCCGGCGCAGACTATGTGCTTCATGATATACGGGACATATTAAGCATAGCGGAATAAGGGAAAGGAAGCGGCTAAATGGCGGACAGGGCGTCGTTTAGCCGCGTTTTTGTTTTTTTTTGCCGCCGCTGGGACTTGAAAGGCTGAGGCGCCTATTGTTACAATGTATATAAGAAGGTATAATGAGAAGCGTTGCTTTTAGATTAGGAGGAAACTATATGCATATTGCGCAATACACGAAAGCGCAGACCTTGGCTGAGGCTTGGGAGCTCCATCAGAAAAAGGGCTCCGTCGTCCTCGGAGGCTGCTGCTGGCTGCGCTTGTCGCCGCAGCGCATCATACGGCAGGCCGTCGATATATCGGCCCTGCCGCTGTATGATATAGAAGAAGGGGAGAAGGAATTCCGCATCGGAGCCATGGTTTCGCTGCGGGACCTGGAACTTTGCCCGTCTTTCGCCGCCTATACGCAGGGCGCTTCCAAGGAAGCGCTGCGCCATATCGTAGGCGTGCAGTTCCGCAATTTGGCTACCGTCGGCGGCAGCGTGTGCGGCCGCTTCGGCTTTTCCGACGTGCTGACGCTGCTGCTGGCCTTAGACGCCAGTGTCGTCTTGTACAAGGGCGGCGAGATCAAACTGGCCGATTTTGCCGAAACAGGGCCGGGGAGCGATATCCTGACGCATATCGTCGTGCCTAAGGCAGACCGGTGTACAGTCTATGCGTCGCTGCGGCTCAACGCGACAGATTTTCCCGTCCTTGCTTGCGCCGTTTCCTGTACGGCCGACGAAGTACGCTGTGCCGTTGGCGCCCGTCCGGCCAGAGCACAGGTTCTTTGTACGTCGCGGGAAGAGGTGGAACGAGCCGGCGCAGACGAAACGGTGCGGCAATGGGCCGACGCGCTGACCTACCAGTCCAATACGCGCGGTTCGGCAGAGTACCGCCGCGATATGGCGGAGGTCTTGTGCCGCCGGCTGTTGAAGCAGGTCTTGGAGGAGAGTAAATGATGAACATAACCTATTGGCTTAACGGAATAAAACAAAGCGATGAAATCGAAGCCGGTGTGATGCTCCTCGATTTCCTGCGCTCCAAAGGCTGCTACAGCGTGAAATGCGGCTGCGAGACGACGAACTGCGGCCTGTGTACGGTGTGGATCGACGAAAAGCCCGTCTTGTCCTGCGCTGTCCTTGCCGCCCGCATCGACGGCAAACGGGTGACAACGCTGGAAGGGCTGCAGGAGGAAGCGACGGAGTTCGCCATGTACATGGGACGCGAAGGCGCCGACCAGTGCGGCTTCTGCAATCCCGGCTTCGTCATGAACGTCTTGGCCATGGCCCGCGAGCTGGAAGGGCCGACGGAAGAGGACATCAAGGAATACCTGGCCGGCAATTTGTGCCGCTGCACGGGATACGTCGGCCACATGCGGGCGATACGCGATTATTTGCAGGCTAAGGGAAAGGCGGTGCAGGAATGAAAGCAGTCAATCAGCCCATTATGAAGAAAGACGCCGTCAGCCTGATTACGGGCCAGCCGGTGTATACGGAGGATATTGCGCCGAAGGACTGCCTAGTCGTCAAGGCCCTGCGCAGTCCCCATGCCCACGCCTGGGTCAGGTCGGTGCAGACCGACGCGGCAAGAAGGGTGCCGGGAATCGTCTGCATCGTCACGGCCGACGACGTGCCTCATACGAGGTTTACCATTGCCGGCCAGACTTATCCCGAATTGAGCCCTTACGATAAGCTCATCTTGGATAAGCACATCCGCTATGTCGGGGACCCGGTGGCCCTCGTCGCCGGTACGACGGAAGAGGCCGTAGTCAAGGCGCTGCGGATCATCCGCGTTGAATACGACGTGTTAGAGCCGCTTCTCGATTTCACGAAAGCGAAGGATAACTCCATCGTCGTCCATCCGGAAGAGGACTGGAATCCCGTCGTCGACGTCGGCGGCGACAACAAGCGCAATCTCGTGGCCCGGTCTGAAGAAGACTGGGGCGACGTCGAAGGAACGCTGGCTTCGTCGGACATCGTCATCGATCGGACGTACCACACCAAGCAGGTGCAGCAGTCTATGATGGAAACCTTCCGGGCCTATTCGTATAAGGATATGTACGGACGCCTGACGATCGTCAGCTCGACGCAGGTTCCCTTCCACGTGCGGCGCATCGTCGCGACGGCCCTGGAAATTCCTAAATCGCAGGTCCGGGTCATCAAGCCGCGCATCGGCGGCGGCTTCGGCGCGAAGCAAACCGCCGTCATGGAAGTATATCCGGCTTTCATTACTCATATTACGGGCAAGCCGGCTATGATGATTTACAGCCGCGAAGAATCGATGACCGTATCGTCGCCGCGCCATGAGGCGGCCGTCCACGTCAAGGTCGGCGCGTCTAAGGACGGGCGCATCCGCGTCATTTCCGTCGAATCGCTGTGGAATGCCGGTGCGTACGGAGACCACAGCCCGACGACGGTTACCCTTTCGGGTCATAAATCCATTCCGTTATATAATCAATTTGAAGCCTTCCGCTTTGCCTATGAAGCGGTGTATACCAATACGATTGCCGCCGGCGCATACCGGGGCTACGGCGCGACGCAGGGCATCTTCGCCCTCGAATCGGCCGTCAACGAACTGGCGGCGGCCCTGCAGATGGACCCCGTGGAGCTGCGGCTGAAAAACATGGTCCGCCAGGGCGAAAAGATGCCGGCTTACTTTAATGAAACGGCCCTGAGCTGTACGCTGGACCAGTGTCTGCTCCGCGTAAAGGCTATGATCGGCTGGGATGAAAAATATCCGAGAAAGGTCCTGCCGAACGGCCATATCCGCAGCGTCGGCCTGTCGCTGGCTATGCAGGGATCAAGCATTTCCAACGTCGACGTGGCTTCCGTTACGATCAAGGTCAACGATGACGGCTTTTATTCCCTCAATATCGGCGCGACGGACATGGGGACGGGGTGCGACACCATATTGGCCCAGATTGCCGCCGAGTGCCTGCAATGTCCTGTCGACAACATCGTCACGTACGGCGTCGACACGGATACGTCGCCTTACGACAGCGGTTCTTATGCGTCGTCTACGACGTACCTGACCGGCAAGGCCGTGGAAAAGACCTGCCAGACCTTGATTCGGCGCATGAAGGAACGGGCGGCCTTAGTATTGCATCCGGCTGCTATAGAGGATCTGGATTTTACAGGCGAAGAGATTATCGACGTCGTTTCGGGCAAGGCCGTTACTATCAAGGATTTGGGCAACGGCGCCATGTGCGGCAATGAAATCGCCTTGGAAGCGACGGAATCTCATTATTCGCCGACGTCGCCGCCGCCGTATATGGCCGGAGCCGCTGAAATCGACTTAGACCCTGAGACTGGCCATATTGAGCTCGTCGACTTTGCTGCCGTCGTGGACTGCGGCACCGTCATCAATCCGGCCCTAGCCCGCGTTCAGGTCGAGGGCGGTCTGGTTCAGGGCATCGGCATGGCCCTCATGGAAGACGTGACGATTACCGATAAGGGACGTATTCAGCAGAATTCGTTTATGCAGTACCGCATTCCCAGCCGTATGGATTTGGGAAGCATCCGCGTAGAATTTGCGCCCAGCTACGAGCCTAACGGCCCCTTCGGTGCGAAATCCATCGGCGAAATCGTCATCAACACGCCGTCTCCGGCTATTGCCGACGCCGTATACAATGCCGTCGGCGTCCGCTTTACGGACCTTCCCATTACGGCGGAAAAGGTCTATATGGCTTTGAAGCATAAGCAATAAAGTAATACGAGCATAAAAAGACACGACCTGTCGGTATGAAAGTGCTGACAGGTCGTGTTTTGCTGTATTTTTGTATATTATTTTGTTTGTCCTTCCGGCAGGATGCGGGCCAAGACGATGTGGTACCGTTCTCCGTACTGCTTCATCGCCTCGGAAATATGCTTCCGTATGGCGCGGATGTGCTTTTTCGTGTATTCCTGCGGCGGGATATGGAGGTCGCAGATGATGTTGAGGCGGACCTTTCCCGACGTGATGCGGAGGTTGTCTGTATGGTACTGGGGGTATTCCTTTTGGATGAACGTGTCCAGCAAATGGCGGGTTTGCGTGATGACTTGCTGGTCCGTGCATAAGGGGTCCATGTGAATGCTGAACTCGATTTGGAATTTTTCCTGGATTTCGTCCTCCAGCACGTCTAAGGCCGCGTGAACTTCGACTAAGTCTGCCGTGTCGGGAATTTCGGCGTGCAGGGAGCCGAACATGCGGCCCGGGCCGTAGTCGTGAATCTTGATGTCGTGGACGCCGACGACGTAATCGCACTGCAGGGCCATCTGGACGATCTGCTTTACGAGTTGTTCGTCAGGAGCCTGGCCGAGGAGAATGTTGACGACTTCTCTTACGATGCCGTATCCGGCGTAGATGATCATGAGGCCGATGAGCGTTCCGGCGGCGGCGTCGACGGGCAGGGACGTAAATTGCTGGGCAATCGTCGCGACCAGGACGCCTGTCGTGGCGATGGCATCGTTGATGCTGTCGGCCGCCGTAGCTTCATTGACGCCGGAGTTGATTTTTTTGCCGATGTAGCGGTTATAGCAGTACATCCAGCCCTTTACGGCGATGGACAAGACGAGGACGCCGATGCTCCAGTAGGAAATTTCCATCGGCTCCGGCGCGAAGAACTTGGCAATCGACGTTTCGCACAGCTTGTAGCCGACGACGAGGATAATCATGCCGATGGTCAGAGACGCTAAGTATTCGAACCGGCCATGGCCGAAGGGATGGTCCTTATCGGGCGGGCGGTTGCTCAGCTTAGCGCTGATAATCGAAATGGCCGACGACCCCATGTCCGTAAGGTTGTTGAAGGCGTCGGATAAGATGGCGATGCTGTTGGACATCATGCCGACGGCAAATTTGCTGGCAAATAAAAAGAGATTGCAGATGATGCCCAGGAGGCCGCCGAGAATGCTGTATTTTTCCCGAACCTTTTTATCTGCCGTATTTTCGTAATCTTTTATGCAGAGGCGTATGATTGGCTCTATCATATCAAGTCACCTTTCTTCAAACGTTTACGTACTATTGTAACAAATTCTGCAAAAGAAACAAGGGGAAACGAGAAAGAATTTGAGAATGGACGGCATAGCTTCCAGGTATAAACGGTGAAGACTTGAAATGGTAAAACTGTTTTCATATAATAGTATACATCGCATAAAAGAAAGGGGAATGCCTATGCATATACCGAAATTATTTATCTTCGACATGGATGGAACGATGTTTGACACCGAGCAGATTTCTTATATATGCTGGCGGGACGTTTGTCGGGAGTACGGGTACGATTTGCCGGAAGACCTGTTCCGCAGCGTCATCGGCATGGACAACCGGCGCATCGCCGCTGTATTCGGACGATATTTCGGGCCGGAGTTTCCCTACGAGCCGATTCGCGAGAAAAAAGTATCCGATCAGCTGCAGTACTACAGAGAACACGTTATCCCTGTTAAAACGGGCTTGCGTGATATACTGGACTATGCAAAAGGGCAGGGCAGCCGCTGCGCCGTCGCGTCGTCGTCGCCGGAATCGCAGATTTGCTTTCTGCTGGAAAAGGCCGGCGTCGCATCGTATTTTTCCGTCATTCAGAGCGGCGAAGACGTGGCGCACGGCAAGCCGGCTCCGGATATCTTTTTGGAAGCCTGCCGCCGGGCCGGCGCAGAGCCGGAGCAGGCCCTCGTGCTGGAAGATTCGAGAAACGGCTTGCTGGCCGCCCATGCAGCTCATATTCCGTCGGTCTTTATTCCCGACATCGCTCCCGTGTCCGGCGACATCGCGGCTCTGGCCTGGAAACGCTGCCGGACTCTGGCCGATGTGCCGGCCCTGCTGGAAGCGGAAGAAAAGGCGGTGGAGAGAGAATGACGCAGCGAAAGAAAATGATGGCCTTCCTGACAGTCTTTTTAGGTATGCTGGCGGCTATTGCTCCGTTATCGACGGATATGTATCTGCCGGCCCTTCCGTTCATGATGGAGGATTTCTCCGTCACGCCGTCTATGATCCAGCTGACGCTGACGGCTTCCATGGCCGGCATGGCGGCCGGACAGATTATCGCCGGACCGGCCAGCGACGATATGGGGCGGCGCAAGCCCCTCGTCATCGGTATGGCCGTATTTACGCTGTCTACGATAGGCTGCATTTTTTCTTCGTCTATTTATCCCTTTTTAGCCTTTCGCTTTGTACAGGGCTTTTCCGGAGGGGCCGGCATCGTCATTGCCAGGGCGATTGCCCGCGACGTATGCAAGGGGCCGGCCCTGACGCGGTTTTTCTCCATGCTCATGCTGGTCAACGGGCTGGCGCCTATTTTAGCGCCCGTTATCGGCGGTCAGATCCTGCGGTTTTCGGCCTGGCAGGGAGTGTTTGTCCTGCTGGCCTTCATCGGAGCCGCTTTAACGGCCGGCGCTTTTGCAATGGGAGAAACCCTGCCGGCGCGGCGGCGGGCTGCCGGCGGCGTTCTGTCCAGTCTGAAAGGCTTTGGCGGATTGTTTCGCCAGTCCTATTTTATGGGCCACTGCTTGATGCAGTGTTTTGCCTTCGCCGCCTTTTTCGCCTACATATCGGGGTCGTCCTTCGTGTTTCAAAATGTATACCACGTGTCGCCCCAGGGATTCAGCCTCATCTTCGGCACGAACGGCATCGGTCTCATGCTGAGCGGCGCGCTGACGGGCCGCCTGGCCGGCACGGTAGCCGACTGGAAAACGCTGCGGGCGTCGCTGTGGATTGCTGTCGTCGGCAGCGCCGTATTGTTGGCGTCTTTCTTCGTGCAGGCGCCGCTGCCCGTCATCGTCGTCGTCCTCTTCATCACCGTGTCGACCCTGTCGGCTCTGGGGACGAGCAGCTTTTCCCTAGCGATGCAGTCCCAGGGGCGCAACGCCGGCAGCGCGTCGGCTCTCATCGGCTTCTTCTCCATGATATCGGGAGCCGTCATGGCCCCGGTCGTCGGCATTGCCGGCAGCTATACGGCCATTCCCATGGGCGTCGTCATGGTCGTGGGAGAACTGGGGGCATTGCTGTCGTTTTACGGGCTGATTTATCCAGCTCATAAGAATGGATAATGAAGTGATACAAGAAATATGAAAGCATTGCAGTGTAACAAAAGCTGCCGTCTGAAGAAACCATAGATTTTCTTTAGCGGCAGCTTTTTATAATGATGCAGTGAAATTGTATTATATATTCCGCGAAGCGAGGACTTCCAGCGGTTCGTCGGGCCGTGTGAAGGCGATGTCCGGCTGCTGGTCCAGGTAATCCAAGGCGTAGCCTAGGCAGGCTGCTGTTCCATAGATCAAGCCGTCTTCGTCGAGGTCGAATTCCGGCGTATGGTGGTTGGCGCCGCAGCCTTTTTCGGCATTGGCGATGCCCGTAAAGGTTAGGACGCCGGGGTAGAGGCGGGCTGTGATGGCGAAGGTTTCCGAGGCCATCCAGGGCGTGCAGCCGGTCAGGGCGTCGGGGCCGATATAGGAGGTGACGGCTTGTTCGGCGAGTTTTACGCAGACCGGATTATTCTGTACCTCGAATAAGGGCTTGGGCATGTGCAGGATATCGTAGGTGCAGCCGTAGGTGCGGCAGGCGTTATCCAGAATGTGCAGGAATTCTTCGTAAAACCGTTTGCCTGCCTGGTCGTAGCTGAAGAAACGGCACGTGCCGGAAAAGGTCAGGTCGTTGGGAATGACGTTGAGGGCGCTGCCGCTGTGGAGAGAGCCGATGGATACGGTGAGCCCGCTCAGGGGCGGCACGACGCGCATGCGCAGGGCCTGCAGATCGCTGTAAAAGGCGTGGAAGCAGTCGATGGGGCTTTGGGCCAAATCGGGACGGGAACCGTGGCCGCCGCGGCCGTTGATCCTGATTTCGAAACCGAAGCCTCCGGCCATGGGCGCGTCATGGCAGACGGCGATTTTTCCTGTCGGAATATCCCAGCGCACGTGAGTGGCATAGCAGGCGTCGATGTGCCAGCCGCTCTCTTTTTCTATATGTTGAAGAAGATAGGCTAAGGGCCCCGATTCTTCTTCGCCCTGCTCGAACATGAGGACGATCTTGCCGTTCCAGCGGTCCTTCCACTGGTTCAGCAGTTTTGCGGCGACGAGCTGCATGGCGATATGACCGTCGTGGCCGCAGGCGTGCATGACGCCGGGCCTGTGAGACCGGCAGCTGCGCTGCTGAGACAGGTTGCAGTCGCTTTCCTCAATGGGCAGGGCGTCGATATCGGCGCGCAGGAGCAGGGTCTTTCCCGGCTTTTGGCCGTCTATCCAGCCGAGGATGCCGCCGTGCTCTACATGACGGCTGGCGATGCCGTATTCGGTAAGCTTTTCCTGAATATAGGCCATCGTCTGCGTTTCCTGACGGGACAGCTCGGGATGTTCGTGGCAGCGGCGGCGGATGGCTGTCAGTTCTGCCGCTTCTTGCTGCACTGCTTGTAATATATGAGGCATGGTCAACACTCCTTTTGTTTATTCTTCAATGCCGGCGCGGGCTGCTATTCCCTGATCGTAGGGATGTTTGCGCTTACGGATTTCAGATACGTAGTCGGCCAGGGCAAGCAGGCGCTCCGACGGGTCGCGGCCGGTCAGGACGATTTCCAGCGTATCGGGCCGGGTGCGGAGAAAGGAAAGCAATTCGTCTTCCGGGAACAGCCCCAGGCGGCACGCCGGCAGGGCTTCGTCCAGTACGAGCATGTCCGGCTGTTCCCGGCGGCATTGCTCGACGATTTCGTGGAACAGCGCTTGCTGCCGCCGTTTCGTATCTTCTAATTCGTCCGGCGTCATCTGAAAGGTGAATTTCGAAGGGCCTTCGCTGCGCATTACCGTGACGGCGTCCAGCTGCTGCAGGACAGCCAGCTCGCCCGTTTCTCTGGTTTTGAGAAACTGGGCGAATATGACGCGGCCTCCCCTGCCGACGCAGCGGATAGTCAGGCCGACGGCGGCCGTCGTCTTCCCCTTGCCGTCGCCGCAATATATATGAATCAATCCGGTGTCCATAACAGATCTCCTCGCATAGTAGTCAAGAATAAAATTTTTATAGTTTCCAGTATAGCATATTACGCTATTTTCTCATAGAAAAAAGCATAGCTGAAATTTGCAGGTAATTTTGACAAATAGAGAAAAGAATTCTATAATGTCTTAATTGCATTTTTACAGGAGGAGGCTTTATGGACGAAAACGAACTGCACGTTCTCTTAATGCTGGGCTTTTATCGCTCCAACAGGGAAATCGTGAAGCAAACGACGAACAGCGGGCTGATGCCGGGGCAGCCTAAGATTCTGGAATTTTTAAGCTCCAACGACGGCTGCAACCAAAAGGAAATCAGCCGGGGCTGCGTATTGGACAAATCGACAGTGACGAGCCTGCTGAAGCGCATGGAAAAGATAGGGCTCATCCGCAAGGAGTTTCATCAGGACGATTTGCGGTGCGCCCGCATTTATTTGACGGAAGCGGGAAAGGAAAAGGCCGCCTGGGTACGGTCGGTCATGCGGGATATCGACGGGCAGGGCTGGCAGGGCATATCCGACGAGGAACGCCGGTGCTTTATGGACGTGTTCCACAAGATTATCCGCAATCAGAAAAAATGGGATGAACGGTATTGAGGACTGCCTGCGCCGGATTCCGTTCTAAGCTACTCATCAGGGTGTAATCGTGGTATAATACATAAATTAACAGGAGTAATGGAAAGGGGGCGTCGGCTGTGGAACCTGTCGTACGCAGCGTGTTGGAGGCGTTGAACGAAGCCGGGTATGAAGCGTATATCGTCGGCGGCGCCGTCCGGGATCTGCTCATGAAGCGAGCGCCGCATGATTACGATGTGACGACGTCGGCGCGGCCTGAGGACATACGGGCCGTCGCGGCTGCCCGGGGCTGGCATACGGCGGAGATACAAAGCGAACGCTTCGGCATCGTCGTCCTCGTCGTCGGCGGCACGACGATCGAAACGGCGACGTTTCGCGGCGAGGCCTACGGCGACGACGCCCACCGTCCCGAGCAGGTCTGGTATGCGTCGACGCTGCGCGAGGACGTGCTGCGCCGCGACTTTACCGTCAACGCCCTGGCTATGGATAAGGACGGCCATATTTACGACTATACGGGCGGGCAGAAGGACATCCGCAAGAAACGACTGGTTACGGTCGGCGACGCGCGGCGGCGGTTTCAGGAAGACGCGCTGCGCCTGTTCCGGGCCTGCCGGTTTACAGGACAGCTTGATTTCCTGCCCGATAAAGAACTAATACGGGCGATGCCCGAGGCCTTTCACCGCGTTGCCGGCCTGTCCGTCGAGAGGGTCGTCGGTGAAATCGACCGCCTCATGACGACGCCGGCGGCTTATAAAGGACTGGACGTGCTGGTGCGGACCGGTCTCGGCGCCTGCAGCTGCCGGCGCAGGGAAAACGGCGCGTATCAAGACGTGCCCATCTTGCCGGAGTGCAGCCATTTGCCGTCGACGCCCCAGTCGCGTCCCTTTCACCTGTTCGACGCCTGGTTTCATACGCTGGCCGTCGTGGCCCATACGCCGCCGGATTTGACCATTCGCTACGGAGCCTTTTTCCACGATGTCGCCAAGGGCATGCCGGGAATACGGGGCGTTCACAAAGGCCGCTATACGGACTATGGCCACGATGCCAAGGGTGCCGAAGTGGCCGAGGCTGTTTTGCTGCGGTGGCGCAAGCCACCGGATTTTGCTAAGCGGGTAGCCTGGCTGGTAAAGACCCATATGAAATTTCATTATTTTGCCAATACGGGGCAGGGCGACGTAGATAAATGGCTGCGGCGCGAAGCGCTGGAAGGGCCATTTCGCCGGACGGACGAGCTGGTGGAAGCCGTTCGGCAGGCGACGGCCGTAGCCTGCGGCGACGTCCTGGGCTGCGGCCATCGGAAAGCCGATACGAGCGGTACCGAATCGTTCGGCGAATACATGGCGCTGCTGGCCAGCCTGATGCCGGTCAGCACGAAGGATTTGCGTTACGACCGGCGCATACCGGATGCCTGCGGCCGCCGGACAGGCGAGTGCCTGCGCGTCCTGCTCAAGCGCGTGCAGAATAAGGAACTGCAGAACGATGCCGATATACTGGCCGAGGCAGCGGAGAAGTGGCTCAAGCGCCATACTGGAGATAGTACATGACGGAAGATAAGGATATAAAGCAATACAAAAAGATTCGAAAACGTATAGGAACGTGCGTATTGGTGCTGTTTGTATTCTGCGCTTTTATCAGCATGCGTCTCGTATATCTGCAGGTCGTCCAGCGGGGAGAGCTCACGAAGATGGCTGACAGCCAGGCAGAAACGGACCGAAAGCTCCAGTCGCCGCGGGGCACGATTTTTGACCGCAACGGCAAGGTGCTGGCTATCAGCGAAATGGCGAAATCCTTATACGCTGACCCGACGATGCTCAATAAGCCGCCTGCCGATATTGCACGCATGCTGGCGCCGTATTTGCGCATGCCGGAGGAGGACGTCCGAAAGGCCTTGGAAGAGGATACGGCCTTCGTGTGGCTGGAGCGGACCATGGATCACGAAAAATACGAAGGCGCGGCCCAGGTCATCAAGGAGCAGAAGCTGGAAGGGCTGCGGTTTATCGATGAAAACCACCGCTTTTATCCCAATAACGGCTTAGCCGCGCAGGTCATCGGGTTCGTCGGGGAAAACGACGAGGGCCTGGACGGCATCGAAATGATTTTGGATGAAGAAATACGGGGCAATGTGCAGACCTTTCGACTCATGACCGATAAGAATAACATTCCTATTTTTGATTCGGCTTTGGAAAAGATACTGCCAGACAAAGAACGGTCTGTCCGGCTGACGCTGGACAGTACGATTCAATTCCTGGCGGAAAAAAGCCTGGACGGCATCATGGAGCGAAGCCGTCCCGAAGGCGCGGCAGTCATCGTCATGGACCCTAAGACGGGCGAAATCCTGGCTATGGCCAGCCGGCCCGGGTATAATTTGAACGAATTCGGCAAGGGCAGCGCCGAACAGTATCGCAACCGGGCCGTCGTCAACCTGTACGAACCGGGGTCGACGTTCAAGCCGATTATGGCCGCTGCGGCTATCGATTCGGGAAAATGGGACGTAAACCGCGTATACCACGACGTTGGGTATATTCAGGTCGCCGACCGGACGATTCAGAACTGGGACGAAGAAGGCCTGGGCGACGTTACGGTAAAGGATATATTGAAATTTTCCATCAATACAGGCATGGTTAAAATGGGGCTGACCACGGGCGGACAGACGATGATTGACTACGCCAAGCGCTTCGGCTTCGGCAAGGCGACGGGCATTGAGCTGGCCGGCGAAGGGTCGGGCATTCTGTTTGATGCCGACGATATGAGCGAAGTCGACGAAGCGACCATGGCTATCGGCCAGAGTATTGCTGTCACGCCGCTGCAGATGGTGCAGGCCTTCGGGGCCATCGCCAACGGCGGCCGCATGATGAAGCCTTTTATTATCAAGGAAATCGATAATCCCGATGGCAGCGTATACCAAAAGACGGAGCCCCAGGAAATTGGGCGGCCTATTAAGGAAGAAACGGCTTCATTAATCAGTAAAATACTGGCAGAGGAAATTTCTTCCGGCGGCGGCCAGACGGCGAAGATCGATGGATACGAATTCTGCGGCAAGACCGGCACGGCCCAGCGGCTGGACCCTGTGCATGGCGGGTATGCCGAAGGGCAGTATATCGGTTCGTTCGTCGGGTTCGGCCCGCTGGAAGATCCGCAGTACGTCGTCCTCATCGTCGTGGATAATCCGAAGGGGGCCTATTACGGGGCCGAAGTAGCGGCTCCCGTATTTAAGGAGATGATGACGGACATCGTCCGCATCAAGGGCATCCGCCCGTCCCAGCCTGTAGCATGGATGATAGAAGCGGGCAAGAAGCCGCGCGAGCCGAAGAAGACGCGGGACATACCGCCGATTCATCGGACTGATGAAGGCGTCCTGCTTCCGTCTTTTATAGGCTGGGACAGCCGCGAAGTCAACGACTGGCTGAACGAGGCCGGCCTTGGCTTCGTACCGAACGGCACGGGACAAGCCGTATATCAGGTTCCGCAGGGAGGAAGCTACGTTCCTCCGGGGAACAATGTCACAGTAACATTTATGCGTTAAAGGAGGAGTGGATGTGAAGCTGTTGGACGGAAAGGAAGTGGCTGCGTTTCACCGCAGCCGTATAGAGCGCCGTATCGCCGCGCTGCAGAAGGGGCACATCCAGCCGAAACTGGTCATTTTGTTGGCAGGCGGCGACAAGCCGTCGGCTATGTATGCCGCGTCTATGCAGAAGACGGCGCGTTCCGTCGGATTACAGGCAGATATGTATCAATATGAGGCGGCGGTGCAGGAGGCGGAGCTGCTCGCCCGTATAGAACAGTGCAATGCTGACAGTTCCGTGTTCGGCATCTTGCTTATGATGCCCCTGCCGCCGCATCTCGACGCCCAGCGCGTCGTCAACACGATCCGTCCGGACAAAGACGCAGACGGTCTGACGGACAGCAATGTGGCGCGCTTATTTACGGGGCGGCCGGCTTTTGTGCCCTGCACGCCCCAGGCCGTCATGGCGATTCTGGATTATTACGGCGTCGAACTGGCCGGCAAGGAAGTCGTCGTCATCGGCCGGAGCGCCGTCGTCGGCAAGCCTTTGGCGCAGCTGTGCCTGGCCCGCAACGCTACGGTCACCCAGTGCCATACGGGTACGGCAGACTTAAAGACCGTGACGAGACGGGGCGACGTCGTCATCGCCGCCGTAGGCAAAGCCGGGCTGGTTACGGCCGATATGATTAAGCCCGGAGCCGTCGTCATCGACGTCGGCATCAACCGCGTAGACGGCAAAACCGTAGGCGACGTCGCTTTCGACGAGGTTGCAGGCGTAGCCGGAGCGGTGACTCCCGTACCTGGCGGCGTCGGAGCGGTGACGACTATGATGGTATTGGCCAACGTCATCGGCGGAACGACGCACAGCATGTAAGATTTGAATTGAGGTGGAAGAAATGCATATTTTGGATACGTTTTTAATTCATTATTTACATCGGTTTGACAAGTACTGCTTTACAGTAGAACTGCATGATAAAAAGTATACCATTGGCAGCGGTCAGCCCTTATTTAACGTCGTCATTCATAAGGATATTCCCAAGCGCGAGCTGCTGTCCTCGACATCCCTGGCCTTGGGCGAAGCGTATATGCGCAAGGATTTGGAAATCGAAGGCGATTTGTTCACGGCCCTGCAGTGCATTTTAAGCCAGACCAGCCAGTTTTCTTTGGACAAGAGCTCTCTGAAGCGGATTTTATACACGCCGGAATCCAAATCCTATCAGAAGCAGCAGGTTTCGTCTCATTACGATTTGGGTAACGATTTTTATCAATTATGGCTTGACCCGTCAATGAGTTATTCCTGCGCTTATTTCAAGCAGGAAGACGATACGCTTGAACAGGCCCAGCACAACAAGGTCCACTATATTTTGGAAAAGCTGCACCTGCAGCCGGGCATGAGCCTCCTCGATATCGGCTGCGGCTGGGGCTACCTGCTCATCGAAGCGGCGCAGAAATACGGCGTAAAAGGCTATGGCTGCACGCTGAGCCACGAACAGTGGAAAAAGGGGCAGGAACGCATCGAAGCCCTGGGGCTGCAGGGACAGGTACAAATCGATCTGATCGACTACCGTGATCTGGTTAAAGAAGGACGGACCTATGACCGCATCGTCAGCGTCGGCATGCTGGAACACGTAGGCCGTTCCAATTATTCCATATACATGGAAACGGCGGACCACCTGCTGAAGGACGGCGGCTTGTTCCTTCTCCATTACATCAGCGGCCTCGATGAAAGCGTCGGCAATCCCTGGATGCGCAAATATATCTTCCCAGGCGGTACCTTGCCGTCTCTGCGTGAAATTATCAGCATCGCCTACAACTGCGATTTCCGGGTCATCGATGTCGAAAGCCTGCGCCGTCACTATTACAAGACGCTCATGTGCTGGTACGATAATTTCCAGAAGGTCCGCGGCCAGGTTGCGGCCGAACGGGGCGAAGAATTTGTCCGCATGTGGGATTTATATCTCTGCGGCTGCGCCGCAGCGTTTTACATCGGCAATATCGACCTGCATCAAGTGCTGATGACCAAAGGCGTCAACAACGAATTACCCATGACTCGCTGGTATTAATTTCATAACCATAAAAAATGCGCTTTTCTCTATGTGAAGGAAAGCGCATTTTTTATGGTTATGTATGTGTAAAATGCAAATATCGTATGCTTGACTTTTATAATAAATGAGATTATACTGTAATTAAGTTAAACGTTATACGAATTTTGTGAAATCTATTGTAAGGCTGTTTATCAGAAAAGGAGTGTACTATATGATTAAGCAGATTATTAAAACTGTAGATGGAAATGAAGCAACGGCTGATGTAGCATATGCTTTTACGGAAGTAGCTACGATTTATCCTATTACGCCGTCGTCTCCTATGGCGGAGCATGTCGACGTATGGGCGGCTAACGGAAGAAAGAATTTGTTTGGCCAGCCGGTTAAGCTGGTAGAAATGCAGTCTGAAGCCGGCGCTATCGGCGCCGTTCACGGCGCGTCGGAAACGGGCAGCCTGTGTTCGTCCTTTACGGCGTCTCAGGGCCTCATGCTTATGATTCCCGTCATGCACCGCTTATCGGGTGAATTAAAGCCTGTCGTCCTTCACGTGGCGGCTCGTACGGTTGGGACCCATACGATGTCTATTTTCGGCGACCATTCCGACGTCATGGGCTGCCGCAATACGGGCTGGGCCATGCTGTGCAGCGCCAGCGTACAGGAATGCGCCGACTTGGCGGCAGTAGCTCATTTATCGACGATTAAGGGCCACGTTCCTTTCATGCATTTCTTCGACGGCTTCCGCACGTCTCATGAAATCCAGAAAATCAGCATGCTGCCGGAAGACGAATTGAAAAAGCTGATCGATAAAGACGCCTTGTATGACTTTAAGCATCACGGCTTAAATCCGGAACATCCGGTAATCCGCAGCACCGTTACCAATCCGGACATGTTCTTCCAGTCCCGTGAAGCCAATAACTCCTGGTACGACCGCCTTCCGTACATCGTGGAAGACTATATGGACAAGATCAGCGAGCTGACGGGCCGTACTTACAAATTATTCAACTACTACGGCGATCCGGAAGCAGAGCACGTCGTCGTTGCCATGGGTTCTGTTACCGGCGCGATTCAGGAAGTCGTAGACTCGCTGAACGCCCAGGGCAAGAAGGTCGGCTACGTGCAGGTACACTTGTTCCGGCCTTTCTCGCTGGAGCACTTCATGCAGGCCTTGCCGGAAACGGTTCGCTCTATTACCGTTATGGACCGGACGAAGGAACCGGGCGCCTTAGGCGAGCCGCTGTTTGAAGATGTCTGCGCTGCTGTAGAACATACGGGACGCTATATTCCTATCATGGCCTGCCGCTACGGCTTGTCGTCCAAGGACGTGCCGCCGGCGTCGATTCACGCTGTATTCCGCAATATGGAATCGCTGCAGCCGAAGAAGCACTTCACCTTGGGCATCATCGACGACGTAACGCACTTGTCCTTGCCGGATGTACCCATTCAGATCGACGACCAAGGCACGGTAAGCTGCAAGTTCTGGGGCTTCGGCTCGGACGGTACGGTTGGCGCGAACAAAAACTCCATTAAGATTATCGGCGACAATACGGATATGTACGTTCAGGCCTATTTTGAATACGATACGAAAAAATCGGGCGGCGTGACGAAATCCCATCTCCGCTTTGGCAAGAATCCGATCCGCTCGACTTATTACATCAAGCAGGCCGATTTCCTGGCATGTCATAAACAGGCATACATGGATTCGTACGACATCGTCAGCGAAGTAAAGGATGGCGGCATCTTCCTGCTGAACTGCAGCTGGAGCCCCGAAGAGCTGGAACAGCATCTGAGCAATAAGGTAAAACGGCAGATTGCCGAAAAGGGGCTGCGCTTCTACACGATTGACGCAACGAAGATCGCCGAAGAAATCGGCCTCGGCAGCAATCGTACCAATACGGTTCTGCAGGCTTCCTTCTTCAAGCTGACGGAAATCCTGCCTATCGAAGACGCCGTCCGCTACATGAAAGAAGCTATCGCCAAGACGTATCTGGCAAAGGGCGAAGCCGTCATTTCCATGAACCAGGCCGCTGTGGACCGGGGCATTACGGGCCTCGTCGCCGTCGACGTGCCGGAAAGCTGGAAGCAGCTGCCGGCAGATCCTCCGAAAGCCGAAAGTGGTCTGCCTGATTTCATTACGAAAATTGTAGAACCGTCTAATGCGCAGCTGGGCGATACGATTCCCGTCAGCGAATTCGTACAGTATGCCGACGGCTCCTATCCCTTGGGCTCGACGAAATATGAAAAGAGAGGCATTGCTTCGACTGTGCCGGAATGGATCGTTGAAAACTGCGTCCAGTGCAACCGCTGCGCCCTCGTTTGCCCGCATGCCGCTATCCGTCCGTACTTGGTAACGGCTGATGAAAAGAAGGCGGCTCCGGCTGGTTTCACGACGAAGAAAGCCGTCGGCAAGGGCCTGGAAGAATATGAATTCCGCGTTCAGGTATCGCCTCTTGACTGCTACAGCTGCGGCACCTGCGTCAACGTCTGCCCGGCCAAGGAAAAAGCGCTGGTCATGAAGCCTCTCGACACGCAGCGCCATGAAAGCGCAAACTGGGATTACGCCCAGACGATTGCGCCGAAGGCTACAGGCCTTGATAAGTTTTCCGTCAAGGGCAGCCAGTTCAACCAGCCCCTCCTCGAGTTCTCCGGCGCCTGCGCAGGCTGCGCGGAAACGGCGTACATGAAGATCTTGACCCAGCTGTTTGGGCCGCGCATGCTCGTAGCCAACGCGACGGGATGCACCCAGGCCTGGGGTTCCGCGATGCCGAGCATTCCCTATACGACGAACAGCGAAGGCTTCGGTCCGGCTTGGTCCAACTCCGTATTTGAAGACAACGCTGAATTTGCCCTCGGCATGTCCTTGTCCATGACGCAGCAGCGCGACGATATCCGTCTCAAATCGGAACAACTCCTGCCGCTGACGGACGGTGCGCTGCACGACGCGATTCAGGCATGGCTTGACTCCATCGGCGTGGAAAACGAAGGAGAAGTCACGGAAGGCATCAGCCGCGCATATATTAAGGCGTTGGGTGAAGCTGAACTGACCGGCGAAGCTGCCGAACTGCAGAAATACATCTTAGCCCATAAAGAACATATCATCAAAAAGACGATCTGGATGTACGGCGGCGACGGCTGGGCCTACGACATTGGCTACGGCGGCTTGGATCACGTCATGGCCATGAACGCCAACCTGAACGTCATGCTCGTCGATACGGAAGTATATTCCAATACGGGCGGCCAGTCGTCCAAGGCTACGCCTGTCGGCGCAGTGGCTCAGTTCGCCGCGTCGGGCCGCAAGTTCAACAAGAAGGATCTGGGGCGTCTGCTCATGACGTACGGCCATATCTATGTCGCCCAGGTCGCTCTCGGCGCCGATCCGAACCAGCTTATCAAGGCCATCAAGGAAGCGGAAGCCTACGACGGCCCGTCCATCATCATCGCCTACTCGCCGTGCATCAATCACGGTATCCGCGGCGGCATGGGCAACGCCCAGGAAGAAATGAAGCGGGCTGTAGACTGCGGGTATTGGCACCTGTACCGGTACAACCCTGCGCTGGAAAAAGAAGGCAAGAACCCCTTCATCCTCGACTCGAAGGAACCGAAGGAATCGTTCCGCGAATACCTCATGGGCGAAACGCGGTACGCTGCCTTGACCCGGACCTTCCCGGATATTGCCGACGAACTGTTCGCCAAGGCCGAAGAATTTGCCAAGAAGAAGTATGAAATCTATAAAGAATTAGCAGATAAATAACTCGACGATCCTTAGAGTACATTATCTGTGACGACGGAGCTGCCGCGATGCACGAGGTGTCGCGGCAGCTCGTTTCATTTTATGGCTTCTCATGGTACAATACATACAAGAAAAGGCTGGTGATACGTATGAAAAAAATTTGGCTTATCCGGCATGGCGAGAGTATTGCCAATGCCGGCGAACCGACGCAGGACCATGCGGCGATCCCGCTGTCGGAAAAGGGGCTTCAGCAGGCCCAGGAGCTGGCTCTTGCCATCCCGTCGGCTCCCGATTTAATCGTCACGTCTCCTTTTTTGCGGGCCCAGCAGACGGCGATGCCGACGATCGGGCGGTTTCCTCAGGCCCATACGGGGATTTGGGACTGCATTCATGAATTTGTGTATCTGGCGCCGGCGACCTGCGTCGGCACGACCTTTGCCCAGCGGCGTCCCCGGGTCATCGCCTATTGGCGGAAGCTGGACCCAGATTATATCGACGGCGAAGGCGCCGAAAGCTACCGGCAGCTTATGGAACGGATTCAGTCGACGATAAGCCTCCTGCAGCGGCGTCCTGAACAATTTATTCTCCTGTTTACCCATGGGCAGTTTATACGCAATTTCCTTCTGGCGTACGAGCATCCGCAATGGACGGCAGAGCAGTGCATGGCTTCGTTTCGTCGGAGCGATCCGGTCCGCAACGGGCAAATCATAGAAATTTCCATGTAAAATATACTATCATGGTGTTGTTTTATGGCGATCCTCATGATATAATAAGATCAATATTAATAAATAATTACTATTGGTTAAAAATCGTGATAGGAGATGATCTGCATGGCCAATTTTATAGATGCTGTTAAGCAGAGACGGACGAATTATGCTCTGGGGAAAGAAATCCCCGTTTCAGAAGGTCAGATTGTAGAGACGATTCAGACCATGGTACGGGAAGTCCCGTCGGCATTCAACATGCAGTCCGGCAAGGTCGTCGTGGCCCTTGGCGCCGTGCACGACAGGATATGGGATATTACGATGGATACGCTGCGGGCTATCGTGCCGCCGGCCAATTTTGCCGTGACGGAACAGAAAATCCATTCCTTCGCCGCGGCCTACGGAACGGTCTTGTTTTTTGACGACACGTCTATTGTAGATGACCTGGCCCGGCAATTTCCGGCGTATGCCGATAATTTCCCCGTTTGGGCCCAGCAGGCTAACGGCATGATGCAGTTTGCCGTCTGGACAGCCCTGGCTGATTTGGGATTGGGTGTAAATATACAGCATTATAATCCCCTTATCGACGACGAGGTAAAACAGCTCGTCCATGCGCCGGAATCGTGGAAGCTCATTGCCCAGATGCCTTTCGGGCAAGTGCTGGAAGCTCCGAAGCCGATTCAAAAAGTACCTGTAGAAGAACGGGTGAAGATTGTACCCTAAGATGGCATATGAAAAACGCTCTCGCATATTTGCGGGAGCGTTTTGTCATACAGGGCCTTAGCTGATCGCAGCCTGGCCGAAATAGACGATGGCGCCTAATATTAGAATGTATGGGACGTATACTTTTAAAATCGCTTTGAGGATTTCGCTGTCTTTTCCCGTCAGGGAAATAGCTCCGACGGCGATGGCGATGCTCTGCGGGGAAATCATCTTGCCCACGCAGGTTCCCGCCGAGTTGGAAGCGGCCAGCCAAGTCGCGTTGGCGCCGATAGCCGCGGCCGCATCGGTCTGCAGATTGCCGAACAGGACGTTGCTCGACGTGCCGGAACCGGTGATGAAGGTGCCGATAGAACCGATGAGCGGAGCGATAAAGGGATACTGCTCGCCGGTGACGGCGACGGCTGTGCTGGCAATGTCGGCGGTCATACCGCTGTAGCCCATGACTTTGGCCGTGGCGATGACGGCGATAATGGTGATGATCGTATTGCGCAGGCCGCGGATCGTTTGAAGCAGTACGAAACCCATTTCAGAAAAAGACGCCTTTTGGATATACCCGCTGATAAAGGCGGCTAAGAAGATGAGCACGCCGGGCGTAGCCAGCCAGACAAAGGTATACGGCGCGCCGCCGGCCCCGCTGTAAATGAGGACGGATGTCTTGACGGAGCTTAGGGGTTCGTTGATAAAGGGGACGAATTTTGACGTGGCTAATAAAAACACGAAGATGAGGATAAAGGGGAGGCAGGCCAGCAGACCGCCTTTAACCGGCACGTGGGTCGGATGGATTTCCATATGATACGTCGGGTCGTTCGACGGGCGATATTTCGAATATAGGACGATCAGTCCCATGATGACGACAGATGAAATCATGACGGCTAGTTCGGGGCCGGCTATCGCCGAAATCAGCAGTTCCGGCAGGGCTAATCCCAGCCCGCACAATAGGGTCAGAAGGAATACGCCGCGCAGGGCCTTGACGGAATTGCCGACGACGATGACCATGAGGAAGGGACAGAGTATGTTGAGGGGCAAAAGCTGCAAACTGATGTAAGTCGATAACTGTACAGGATCTAAGCCGGTCAGGTTAGCCAATGTACTGGCCGGAATGCCAATGGAGCCGTACGTCGTTGGAACGGAATTGGCGATGAGACAGAGGAGGATGGCCTTGACGGGATGAAAGCCCATAGCCGCGAGCATACTGGCCGGGATAGCGATAGCCGTTCCGAAGCCGGCCATACCTTCCATGAACGCGCCGAAGCCCCAGCCGATGAGCAAGGCGAGGACGCGGCGGTCCTTGCTGACTGTCATGAGCATGTGCTTGATAATATCCATTGCTTTGGTGTATAAGGTCAAATTGTAGGTAAAAATAGCGGCGATGATGACCAGCAAAATAGGCCAGCAGGCTAAAGCCATTCCTTCTAATGCCGCCGTGACGGCGTCGATGCCTGACATATGGTAATACAAGAGGGCGACGAAGAACGAAATGAGCAGGGCCAGTGGACAGGCTTTGAAACTCTGCATTTTTAAGAATCCCAGAGAAACAACGAGCCATAAAATAGGTGAGAGGGCTAATACAAACGTCATAATCATGCATCCTTTCTAACAGTATGTGAAATAATTCCCGAATAATATGAGGTGACGAATAGGTGTTGAGGGCAATTTTTTGAAATATTCCTAATGGAAATCATAAAACACAAAACCAATTCGTGAAAGCTATAACTATATTATAATAGATAAAAGTAATTAATCAATGGTAAAATTAATTCATATATAGCATGATTGATAACGAATGATGCCAGATAGATAAACAGAATACATGAGGAACTATGAGCACGGAAACGCAAAAAACTGCCATGCAGAGGGCATGGCAGTCATGCGTTATATTCATGAACTTGTTAGAAACCGAGGTTTTCCCCGACGAGAAGTATTTTGATTCGGCCGGCCGGGCTGCAGCGGCGCGTGCGGACGAATTGGTTGCAAATGCTGCCTTCGCTGTTGCAGTCGGCGCACATACCCGTGACGATGCACGGCGTCGGAGCGGCGAAGCGCTGTTTGTTAATGGGAGCGGCTACTGTGCGCGCCCGGACGACGGCGTCTTCCAGGGTCGGAGCGACCTTGTTCATGCCGACGATGACGACGACTTGTTTCGGGCCGTATACCAGAGCGGCGACGCGGTTTCCGTTGCCGTCGATATTATAGAGCTGGCCATCTTCTGTCGCGGCGTTCGTTCCCATGATGAAGGTATCGCAGAGCAGGGCTTTGCGCATCAGCTCGACTCGTTCTTCCGGCGAGGCGGCGGCGTCGCGGTCGATGACCTGGTAGTGTTCCAGCACGTAGGGCCGCAGGCCAATTTCATTGATAGAAACGGACCCGCCCCAGGACACGACGTGGTCTGCCGGAATGAGGGCCAGCGCTTTTTGCAGCGCTTCTTCCTTCGTGGGACAGTAATAGGCTTCAAAGCCGCGCTTGGCAAAATTTTCCGCTACCTTCGGGCCTTTCTTATCGTACATTACATGCATCATATCGGATCGATCCATAGTAAAAACCTCCTCTTAGTACATACTTTATTTGTATATATTAAGAGTAGCCTATTTTTTTATTCTTGGCAATGAAGATATTTGCTCATATTTCGTAAATTTTTTGATGCTGCACGGCCATACGCGTATTGCGTCGATAGTTCTCAGGGACGGCTGCGAAACAAATTTCCGCGTGTCGTTATCTTTTAAATGTCGTGTTGTTAGTAACATTGCCCGATAAAACTATGCTGGCAATGGGCGAAAAGAGAACGACGCTGCTAGAGAGCCTCAGGTCATAGGAAAAGGTATCTTGTTTGCAGTCCCGAGCTCCCTGTCATGCATATTCTGCACGACAGCAACAGACGTAACAGCGCAGTGTGGTATCGGCCTATCTGGTGAAAGGGGAAGGCTTTGCCGTTGACATAGCAATTTTATACTTTTTATAATAATAGGTAATATTGATGAACAAGGAGTGATAAACATGAAGAAACGATTGGTATGTATGGCCATCGCGGCTTTTTCTGCGGCCTCGGCTTGCCTTGCCGCCGATAGACTGAATGAGGCTCCTGCAGCAGACTTGCATCGGACATTGACGCCGCAGGAAGCAAAACTGCAGATGGATCAGCAGACAGATCTTGTCGTCGTCGACGTGCGCACTCAGGAAGAATACGCGGCAGGTCATATTCCCTCTGCCGTGCTGCTGCCGGTAGAGCAGATTGAAGCAAAGGATGGTTCCGTCGCTAAGGTCCTGCCGGATAAAAACGCGGAAATCTTCGTATATTGCCGCAGCGGCAAGCGCGCCGGCCGGGCTGCAGCGGCGCTGATAGAACAGGGCTATACTAACGTCTGGAATATCGGCGGTATCATGGACTGGCCCTACGAGGTCGTAAAATAATAAAATTAGGAAAATAAAAAAAGCTGATTACAGTGTATGATATAACCGTAATCAGCTTTTTTGATATGGTGGAGATGAGGAGAGTCGAACTCCTGTCCGTAAATGCCGCCCCATGAACTTCTCCGAGCGCAGACCTTGTTTTATCGTCTCAAACAGCTGTCGTACAAGGACAAACTACGCTGTTCCAGCCTGTGAGTTTCCCGCTGCGGCGGCCAGACCCATGCCGCAGGGTATCCCGCTAAGTGACGTCTGCAAACTGCCCGCAGGATTAGCAGCAAGAGACGTTAGCCGCGATTAGGCAGCTAAAGCAAAGTTTTGTTCTTTTGCGTTTAATTTAAAGGTTCACCGTTTTGCGGCCTGATGAAACGCCGGCTCGCTATTCATGATACAACCATCCACGTCGAAACCTTTACATCCCCATGGATTTATATAGTATATCATACCAGATAGGTTCTGACAATTCTTTATTTTGGATAATGCAGCGGAACAGAAAGATTAGGCAACAAAGAGTCTTGAAAGATTTGCAAATAAAATATATACTAGTTGCAGAAAATGTGTTGGTTTTTACGCAGCTTTTACGGGAAAAATACGTAATTTGTGCTATAATAAATGTGTTAAAAAGAGTATTCTAATAAGAGGCTTCAAAGAAAGGGGACGGCCCTTTGTTATATGTTATCAAATGGATATATGCGTGGCTGCTGCCGCTGGGAGGCATTATTCTGGCCCTGGGCCTTCTTGCTGCGTATCAGCGGCGCTGCCGGTCGGCAGGCGCCAAATGGCTGGCTGCCGTCGTTCTCGTATTGTACGCTTTGTCGATTGCGCCGGTGTCTAATTGGCTGCTGCGGCCCCTGGAACAGCAGTATGAGCAGCCTGCTGCGCAGGCGCTGGACGGCGATGTCATCATTATGCTGGGAGGCGGCGTGCTGGCCGGCGTGCCCGATGTAGATGGAGAAGGGCAGCTGAGCGGTGGGGCTGCCAACCGGTTTCTAACGGTTCTGCGCCTGCATCGAGCCCTCGGCCTTCCGCTGCTGCTGTCGGGCGGGAAGGTGATGCCCGACGACGCCAGCGAGAGCACCGTCGCTAGGCGCATGCTGCTGTCCCTGGGTGCGGCGGAATCTATGATTTATACTGATGAAGAGAGCCGCAATACGGTGGAGAACGCCGCTTTTTCCAAGGCCATCTGCGAGACCAACGGCTGGCGTCGCCCTATCGTCGTGACCAGTGCCTTTCATATGGAGCGGGCGGCCTATTTGTTCCGCCGAGAAGGCCTGGACATCACGCCGTATCCTTGCGATTACCGCGCCGGAACGGGAATATCTCTCTATTCCTTTGTTCCCCAGGCCAGCGTGCTGGCTGATTCCTGCCTAGCTATAAAAGAGTATGTCGGCCTGGCGGCGGCTAGGGCTGGGCTGCAATAATTACGGTGAAAAAAATATTGGGACAAATTTCGCCCAAGCTATTGCAAAAATGTACCCAGTGTGGCATACTATGGGTGTAAGGTGAATTAAACGAGTTAGTCAATTTGAATAGGTTTTGTAAAAAAGGAGTGTATCGACAATGATTAAAGTTGGTATTAATGGTTTTGGCCGTATTGGACGCTTTGTTTTCCGCGCTGCCCAGACTCGCGACGATATCGAAATCGTAGGCATCAACGACCTCTGCCCCGTAGATTACATGGCATACATGCTCAAATACGACACGATGCATGGCCAGTTCGACGGCACGATTGAAGCCGACGTTGAAAACAGCCGCTTGATCGTAAACGGCAAAGCTATCCGCGTAACGGCTGAAATGGATCCGGCAAACCTCAAATGGGACGAAGTCGGCGCTGAATACGTCGTTGAATCGACGGGCCGCTTCCTCACCATGGATTTGGCTGAAAAACACCTCCAGGCCGGCGCTAAATACGTCGTTCTGTCCGCTCCTTCCAAACAGGGCGAAGACGGCCGTCAGGCTGATATGTTCGTATGCGGCGTAAACACCGATACATACAAAGGCCAGACGATCGTTTCCAACGCTTCCTGCACGACGAACTGCCTGGCTCCGATCGCTAAAGTCCTCAACGACGCTTTCGGCGTTAAAGAAGGCCTCATGACGACGGTACATTCCACGACGGCTACGCAGAAAACTGTCGACGGCCCGTCCTTGAAAGACTGGCGCGGCGGCCGTGCTGCAGCCGGCAACATCATTCCGTCCTCCACGGGCGCAGCGAAAGCCGTAGGCAAAGTTATTCCTGAATTGAACGGCAAATTGACAGGCATGTCCATGCGCGTTCCGACGCTGGACGTTTCCGTTGTCGACCTCACGGTCAACCTGGCAAAACCGGCTACGTACGATGAAATCTGCGCTGCTATGAAGAAAGCTTCCGAAGGCGAACTGAAAGGCATTCTCGGCTACACGGAAGACGCTGTCGTATCGTCGGATTTCCTCGGCTGCACGCTCACGTCTATCTTCGACGCGAAAGCCGGCATCGCTTTGACAGATACATTCGTAAAAGTCGTTTCCTGGTACGACAACGAAATCGGCTACTCCAACAAGGTACTCGACCTCATCGCCGTCATGAACGACTACAACAGCAAAAACTAATTTGTAGCGACGCATTTCCCAACGGGTAAACAGCCTCCCGTTACAAATATTCAAGACCGAAATAGAAATACAATGAAAAGGCAGGGATTGCGAATTTCCCTGCTTTTTCTTTTCTTCACAGCCGGGCTGTAAAGGTAAAGAAGGAGATAGAAGTAATATGACAAAAAAGAAACCTGTAATGCTGGTTATTATGGATGGATTCGGCTGCAGCGATATTCAAAAGGACAACGCTGTGGCGCAGGCCGATTTAAAGGTGCTGCCGGCTCTTTGGAAGGAGTATCCCCACGCGCATTTAGGCGCATCGGGCGAAGACGTAGGTCTGCCTGACGGCCAGATCGGCAACTCCGAAGTCGGACATCTGAATATCGGCGCCGGCCGCATCGTCTATCAGGCCCTGACAAAGATCACCAAGGATATCCGCGAAGGCGCGTTTTTTGAAAAGCCCGCCCTTGTCGAAGCCATGGAAAACGTCAGGAAGCACGATTCGTCCCTGCATCTGCTGGGCCTCGTATCCCCGGGCGGCGTGCACAGCAGCGAACAGCATTTGTTCGGCCTGCTGGAAATGGCTAAGCGGTACGGCCTCCGGAAGGTATACGTTCATGCCTTTCTTGACGGCCGCGACGTACTGCCCCGCAGCGCCGGCGAATACTTGCAGGAATTAGAAGATAAATGTGCCGAGCTGGGCGTCGGTGAAATCGCGACAATCAGCGGCCGGTATTACGCCATGGACCGCGACAAGCGCTGGGACCGGGTAGAAAAGGCGTACCGTGCCGTCGCGCTGGGCCAGGGCCATGAAGAGCCGGATGCGCAGACATGCCTGAAACACTCCTACGCCGCCGACGTATCCGATGAATTCGTCGTTCCGACAATTATTCATAAACATCCCGTAGCCGACGGCGACAGCATGGTATTCTTCAACTTCCGCCCCGACCGGGCCCGCCAGCTTACGACGGCTTTTGTCTGCGATGATTTCGACGGCTTTGAACGGCCGAAGAAATTAGACGTGTACTTCGCTACGATGACCCGCTATGAAGATGATTTGCCGGTCCACGTCGTATATGATAAAGAAACGATAGCCAATACGCTGGGCGAAGTGCTGGCCAAGGCCGGCAAGAAGCAGCTGCGCATTGCCGAAACGGAAAAATATGCCCATGTGACGTATTTCTTCAACGGCGGCGAAGAAACGCCTAACGAAGGCGAAGACCGGATTCTCGTGCCGTCGCCTAAGGTCGCCACGTACGACCTGCAGCCGGAAATGAACGCGCCCGTCGTTACGGACAAGGTCGTCGAACGGATTGAAAGCGGCGAATACGACATGATCATGCTCAACTTCGCCAACGCTGACATGGTGGGCCATACGGGCGTGTTTGAAGCCGCCGTCAAGGCCGTGGAAACCGTCGACGCCTGCATCGGCCGCATCATAGACGCCTTGAAGACCGTCGACGGCCAGCTGCTGATCATCGCCGACCACGGCAATGCGGAACAGATGGCCGATCCGGAAACGGGCTCGCCCTATACGGCTCATACGACGAACCATGTGCCGTGCATTTTAGTCAGCGAAACCTATAAGCGCGCTAAGCTGCACGACGGTATTTTAGCCGACGTTGCGCCGACGCTGCTGACGATGGCCGGCATGGACATTCCTGCCGATATGACGGGAAAATGCTTGATCGACCTTTGATGCCGCCGATGAACACAGTTGTTGTATCGGCGAAGCAGCAAATGTCTTTAGATGGAGGTAAAGATGGAACAAGACACGCTCAGTATCTTTCAAAAAATCGCGCCTGATATTATGGGGACGATTAAAGAACGATATTTGCTGCTGCGTCATATTTCCGACGCAGAACCGGTAGGACGGCGCACCCTGGCCGGCCTGTCGGGGCTGTCCGAACGGGTGGTGCGATCCCATGTAGACGTGCTCCGGCGCAGCGGGCTGGTACGGTTTACGACGATGGGCATTTCCATGGAGCCGGAAGGAAAGGCGCTCATGCCGGATTTATTGGAGTGCTTCCTGCGCTTGAACAATTTAGACGATATGCAGCGGCAGATACGACAGGCCTTGGGCTTGAAGAACGTGTACATTGTTCCCGGAGACAGCGATACGGATAAGACGGCTTGCGAGGAGCTGGGACGCAAGGGTGCGCTGCTGCTCAACGATTTGCTCGGCAGCGTCAGCATCGTGGCTATCAGCGGCGGCTCGACCATGGCGGAAATCGCTCGCATGCTTCCGGAAAGCAACGCCGGCGCGACCATATTGCCGGCCCGCGGCAGCATGGGGAACCACGTGGAGTTTCAGGCGAACTATATTGCGGCTGCTGTTGCCGCCAAGACGCACAGCTCGTACCGCATGATTCATCTGCCTGAAGGCGTAAGCGAATCGGCGCTGCGGCTGATGTTCGAGTCAGACGCCCAGGCCAGGGAAAATGTTGCCATGACTTCCCAAGCACAGGTCGTCGTCTTCGGCATCGGCCGCGCCGATAAGATGGCCAAGCAGCGGGGCATGACGGACCATCAGCGGCAGACATTGGAAACGCTGGGGGCCCGCGGCGAATCGCTGGGCTGCTACTGCAGCCTGGACGGGCGCATCCTGTACGGCAGCAACAACATCGGCATTTCTCTGAAAGATATAAAGCATCATCCCCACGTCATCGCCGTGGCCGGCGGAGCGAGCAAGGCCGAGGCGATCGTAGCCGTCATGCGCACGTGCCGGACGGGTATCCTCGTGACGGACGAGGGCGCGGCGGAAAAAATGATGAAGATGATTTAATACGAGTTTTTTCCAGCGTCTAACAGACGCTGACGAGTATATATGTATCGTTACGATATGGAGGAGGATTTTTCCATGAAACAGACAATTACAGACATTACAGTGGACAACAAACGGGTATTCGTCAGAGCGGACTTCAACGTGCCCCTCGACGGCGACTGCCGTATTACGGACGACACGCGCATTCAGAAAACGCTGCCGACGATTAAGTATCTGCTCGACCATCACGCGGCAGTCATCCTGGCCAGCCATCTCGGCCGTCCGAAGGGAGAAGCCGTTCCCAAGTATTCTCTGAAACCCGTTGCCGAACGCCTTTCCGAATTATTGGGTATCCCCGTAAAATTTGCTCCGGACTGCGTCGGCCCGGAAACGAAAGCCATGGCCGAAGCGCTCCAGCCCGGCGAAGTCCTTCTTCTCGAAAACCTTCGCTATCATAAGGAAGAAGAAAAGAACGATCCCGAATTTTCCCGCCAGCTTGCTGAACTGGCTGAAATCGGCGTAAACGACGCCTTCGGCTGCTGCCACCGGGCTCATGCGTCCGTTGCCGGTATTACGGCGTATCTGCCCATGGCTGCAGGCTTCCTGCTGGAAAAGGAAATCCGCTTCATCGGCGGCGCCGTAGACAATCCGGCCCATCCCTTTGCGGCTATTATCGGCGGCGCGAAGGTTTCCGATAAAATCGAAGTCATTTCCAATCTCCTGCCGAAGGTCGACCTCATGATCATCGGCGGCGGCATGGCTAATACCTTCCTGGCTGCTCAGGGCTACGGCATCGGCAAATCCCTCGTCGAAGCCGATAAAATCGATCTGGCGAAGAGCCTCATCGCCCAGGCTAAAGAACAGGGAACGAAGCTCCTCCTTCCCGTCGACGTCATGGTAGCGGCCGCCTTTGACAACGACGCCGACCACAAGGTCGTAGACGTTGCCGACGTGCCGGCCGACTGGATGATCCTCGACGTAGGCACGAAGACGCAGGAACTGTTCGCTACCGAATTGGCGGCTATGAAGCTCATCGTCTGGAACGGTCCCATGGGCGTATTTGAAATGGAAAACTACGCTAAAGGTACGGAAGCCGTTGCGAAAGCCGTAGCTGCTTCGGATGCCGTATCTATCGTCGGCGGCGGCGACTCCGTATCGGCTGTCAACAAGACGGGTCTTTCCGATCAGATAAGCCATATTTCCACCGGCGGCGGCGCGTCCCTGGAATATCTCGAAGGCAAGAAACTGCCCGGCGTTGAATCGCTGAGCGATAAATAACATACCATTTATATTACATTTCAGACAGGAGGATGCTCTCATGAGAAAAACTATTATTGCCGGCAACTGGAAAATGAATCATACGGGCAAGGACGCCAAGGAAACGATTACGGGCCTCGTCGGCCGCGTATCGCAGGACGTCAAAGCCGAAGTCGTCATTGCTCCCGTATTCCCGTACCTGCCGATGGCTGTGGAATTGACGAAAGGTACGCCGATTCACGTAGCCGCGCAGAATATGCACTGGGAAGAAAGCGGCGCCTTTACCGGCGAAGTATCTCCGGCTATGCTCGTAGATATCGGTGTAACCCACGTCATTATCGGCCATTCCGAACGCCGTACGTATTTCAATGAAACAGATGAAACGGTCAATAAGAAAACGAAAGCCGCTTTGGCTCATAACCTCACGCCTATCGTATGCTGCGGTGAAACGCTGGAACAGCGCGAGGAAGGCATTATGCAGTCCTGGATCGAAGGCCAGATTGAAAAGGCTCTCGAAGGCATCGGTGCCGATGACTTGGCGAAGGTCGTCATCGCCTACGAACCGATTTGGGCTATCGGTACGGGCAAGACGGCTACGGCCGCTCAGGCTCAGGAAGTTTGCTCCATCATCCGCAAGAAAATCGCTGCCCTCTACAGCGCCGACGTTGCCGACAGCGTGTCCGTTCTCTACGGCGGCAGCGTAAAAGGCGGCAACATCGCCGAATTGACGGGCTCTCCCGATATTGACGGCGGCCTTGTCGGCGGCGCCAGCCTGAAGGTCGACGATTTCATGGCTATTATCGACAACGCCGTTGTAAAATAATCGCATTTCGTGCGAAAATACCGTTGGCAGAACGCTGCCGGCGGTATTTTTTTGCGCCGTTTCATAGTATGATGAATAGTATACTAACGAAATAGGGCAAGGAGGCGTTTTATTGTGAAAGTTATCGATTTGACTCATACCATACGGGAGCATATGCCCGTGTTTCCGGGAACGGAAGAGCCGTCCCTGCAGACGATAAGTACCTGTGAAACAGATGGTTTCAGAGAAACGAAAATTTCCATCTGCACGCACGTCGGCACCCACGCCGATCCGCCAGCCCACGTATTGGGCAGCGGCACGACGCTGGATCAGTATGATGCCGGCCAATTCATCGGCAAGGCCCTGGTTGTCGACTGCCGCTGTGTAAAGGAAGGCGGGGCGATTACGATGGATTGCCTGCGGCCCTATGGAGCCAAGATAGAAAAGGCGGAATTCCTCCTGTTTCACACGGGCTGGGATGCCTATTGGGGGACGCCCCGATACTTCGGCGACTATCCCTGCATAGACGACTCCGTGTTGGAGTACGTCGTCGCCAGGCCCTATAAAGGCATCGGATTCGATACGTTCGGCATCGACCCCATAGGCGACGAAGAGCTGACGCGGCACAGGAAGCTGTTTCAGAACCGGGAAATGATCAATATAGAAAATCTGAAAAATCTTCATCTGTGCGGCAGCGACTTATTTTGGTTCGGATGCTTTCCGTTAAAGATACGTCAAAGCGACGGCGCGCCCGTCCGGGCTGTCGCCTGGTTCGAATAAAAAACATCCCCTCGGCAGGAAAGAGACCTGCGCGAGGGGATGTACTGTATTCGTAGAATCTGCCGGATGAAGAGAAAAGAGAAGGTGAACGGTTAGAGTTCTACGTTGAAGTGTTTCAGGATCATTTTTTCTGCTTCGGCGTTCCAGAGGCCGTTGTGGGCTTTGCAGCATGCGTCCAGTTCGAGGAAGAACGGGTCTGTTTCGCCTAATTTGGCAAAATCTTCGATAGCCGTCATCGGCATGTCGAACTGCGTATAGGCCAGCTTTTTGCCGCCCTTAATATGAGGCAGGTTCAGCGTCGTGTCGATGATGCTGTCGATGCCTCCGACGTGTGTTACCATGACAGCCGGGTTGATGATGCCCTTGGCGGCCAGGTTGTTGGCTTCGATGAGATCGTCGTTGTTGCCGCCCGTCGTGCCCATGATGTGGGTGCTCGTGTAATGGCAGTCGTACAGGTTGATTTCAGCTCGGAAGTTTTTGTCCGTCGGGCCGGAGAAGAAGTTCATGCAGCCGTCGAAGGCCAGCAGCCTGTTGCCCAGTTCGGCGACGGAACGGACCGGCGCGTATACGAAGACGTCGTCGTAGCCGTGGCCGTCGGTGATCTTCATGAGCTCTTCATAGGGGTCGTCCATGGCTCCCGTATTGATGTAGTGGAGTTCGACGCCGTATTGGGCGGCGTATTCGGGGGAAATGACTTCTTTTGCCCGGCTGATGCGGCTTTCGTCAATATCCGTTACGACGATGCGCTTCGGCTTATTTTCAAAGCGGATGCCGTAGCTGACGGCGCCTAAGCCCATGGGGCCGCAGCCGCCGAGAATGATGATGTTGCCGCCTTCTTTCGTGCCCATAGCGTGATTATAGTTATGTTTATTCGTGTGGTAGTTGGCACGGTAGCCGCCGATGATGCAGCTCATCGGTTCGCCCAAGGAGGCTTCGAAGAAGCTTTCGCCTTCGTAGGGCATCAGCGCGCCTAATTCCATAACTTCGTGGGGGAAGATGCAGTACGTGCAGTCGCCGCCGAAAAATTCATAGGAATATCCCGGAGAAGCCAGGCTGCCTTTGTAATTCAGCGCCGGCTGCTGAGCGAAGCGCATGCCCGGCTTGAACTGGTCCTGCCATTTCTTGCCGACCTTGACGATGACGCCGGCAAATTCATGGCCCGTAATGATGGGGTTCGTGTCGATGTTCTGGGGAGCCCGTTTATGCTTTTTACCCTGTTCGACTAATTTATACGTAGACATGCAGATGCTGTCCGTAATAACTTTGGCTAAAATTTCGTCGTCTTTGATTTCCGGGAGTTCAAATTCTTCCAGGCGCAAATCTCTTGTGCCGTACATTCTGACTGCTTTTGTTTTCATCGTATATACCTCCTGAGTATAATGTTTGATATATGGTGCTGTATATGAGTATACGTTGACCTCTTAGTTGGCGAACATGTTGTAGATTTCGTCGACAGAGCTGTGGACGACGTCTTCTACGTCGTCTTCGTCGGAGCAGGTGACAGCGATATTGCTCAGAATGTCGACGTGTTCGTCGCCGGCAGCGGCGATGCCGATGACCAGCTTAACCGTCGTGCCGTTCCAGTCCGTGCCTTCGGGGAAGGTCATGATGACCAGGCCGGCGTGCTGTACTTCGACCTTGCCTTCTTCAATGCCGTGGGGAATGGCTACGTTGTTGCCGATGGCCGTGTTGAAGACCTGTTCCTTGTCCAGCATGGCCTGGGTATATTTTTCCGTCGTGTAGCCGTCTTCACAGAAAATCTTGCCGATTTCCTTAATGACGTCTTCTTTGGCCTTCGGCTGGCAGTTGAGGATGATGTTCTTTTTTTGTAAAATTTCCATGATGATGTTCTCCTTATGTAATTTTTATGAGCAATGTATTGAAATACAATTTGAGGATGCGCTGCAGCTCGGACCGGATGAGGCCTTCGCTGCGGCTTAGGACGGCTTCGTTGAAGCTGTCGTCTATGACCAGGGAGCTGCTGATGAAGCCTAGTAAGTCCGTGTACAGGCGGGTAGGGCCGGCAGCAGGCATCGTCATGAGCAGGATCATGCCGACGCCTTGAAAGTATGGGTCGGCGAAGCTGCTTTCCGACGGCATGCAGGTATAAAAGGCGGCGTGGCTGACGGCGCAGGTCCGGCAGTGCAGCAGGGCGAAGCCCTGGTCGGGAAAGATTTGGCTGCTCAGCTGTTCTCGTTTCATAATATCTTCATACAGCTGCCGGTTTTGCGATTCTGATTCGGCGACTTGGCTGCAGAGCCAGGCTGCGACCTGGTCGAAAGGTAGGGACGCATCGGCAGTATACATGGCATAGCCTTTCAGGATATAGGCGATTTCTTCTGCTGACTTGTGGGCTTCTGCCAGCTCCTGTACGAAATCATCAGGCTGTTTTTCGCCTTCTTCCCGATGGACCCGCTTGCGGATGTGGGCGTATTCTTCGATCTTGCACTGGATGCGGCTCATATCGGACTGAGTAATGAGCGGCGAGATGCGGACGGCGTCGATATCCGGCCGGTTCAGGGGCAGGCTGCTGACGAAGAAATCCGTGGCTTTGAGTACTTCCGGCGTCAGGTCTTCCTTGCCATAGGTCTTCAGCGATACGGCGGCGGACAGCTTATTGCGCAGCCGCGTCATCATCAGGCGGGCGACGCCGAAGCCGCTGGCGCAGACGATGCCGACGGAAACCCTTCGCGTAAAGGCCGTTTTCCCCTTCATGCGTTCCAGGGCCGCGCCGAAGTGAATCGTCAAATAGCCGATTTCTTCCTCTGAAACGGCGGCGCCGATGGCCTTTTCCAGTACGCGGGCCGCCCGGCTGGATTTTTGAAACGTGTCAGCGTATTCTTCCTTGATATCGTCCAGCAGGGGATTGATGATGTTGAGGTGATGGGTCAGACGGACGATGGCCGGCTGAAGGTGGACGAAGAGACCGCGGATAAATTCCTCGTCGCAGCGCAGCATATAGGCCTGGCGGGAATCGAAGGCGTCTATCATGGCGTCGATGAGGTTGATCAATTTTTTGCCGTTCAGGTCTGTCGGCACCCTTTCGTCGGGCACGTTGGTGTAATGAATGTTCGCGCCCTTGATGTGCAGCAGCAGGTAGGACAGCTCCAGCTCAGGCATATGCAGGTGAAATTCTTCTTCGATGGCCTGGAGAATGCGCCGGGCCAGACGCAGGTCTTCGCCATCTTCCTCCAAGGGCAGGAATTGCTCGTCTGACGGTACGTTGCCCTGCTGCATGCGTTCGACGCTGATGGCGATGTGGATGATCAGACCGATATAAGCCGAGTCGGTAAACTGGCGGAGCTTGGGTTCGTTCATCTCGCCGAGCAGGGCGTCGATGCGCTGGATCGTGCGGCTGTTCAGCAGGCGGTAAATGCCGTTGTCCGTTACGTTCATGACGGCTTTCGCCAGGGCGGCATGGGGGTCGGTAATTTCTTTTAATTTGTCTACAGGAGCCGTCTCGCTGATGAAGCGCCGCATGGCTTCGCGGTAATTTTGTTCCGTGCCGTTCAGGATGACGCCGAAGCCGGGCTTTTTCAGGATAGATAAATTATTTTTACGCAGCCAGGGGCCGAGGGCTTCCAAATCGGAAGCGGCTGTCGATTCGCTGACGCCCAGGAGCCGGCTGTAATGGTACAGCTTTTTCGGCGTCCGGTCCCGCAGCAGTTCGAACAACAAGTAGCGCCGCCGTTCCTTTTTATCGGACCAATCCGACCGGTCCGAGGCGTTCAAGTCATCGGCCAGGCGCTGCCTTGCCTGCGGCGTGCCGGTCAGCAGGAGGCCCGCTCCTTTCTTGCGCTTCAGCGTCAGCTGGTACGGCGCGATAATCGTCGTGATGTAATCCAACTCGCGCTGGACTGTGCGCTTGCTGATGGCCAGTTCGTCGGCGATTTGCTGTTCGTGCAGAAAATCCTGATGCCGCAGCAGGATAGATAAAATTTGTTGGATGCGCAGTGTGAATTCCGTAGTATCACCTCCTCTGCGTGACGGGAACCTCGTGGGATAACGCAGCCGGTTTTTATGACGGCGGGAGCTGGGCCGAGGCCAGTTCTTCTACGAGCGTCGCGTATTCGGGCGCCGCCATGAAGTTGGTAATCGTAATGAGACGGGCCTGGGGGGCGCTGGCTTTGGCCCGGTCTGCCAAATCCTGATGGCAGACGACGAGCTGCGCGTCTTTCGGTACTTCCGAAACGGATGCGTGGCTGACCTTGATGTCTGTCAGGCCGGCTTTTTTCAGACGCTTCTGCAGGACGGCCGCGCCCATGGCGCTGGAACCCATACCGGCGTCGCAGGCAAAGACGATATTTTTGATTTCTTTTATATTGACTGCCGGCGCTTCGACGGCCGACGGCGTCGCTATGCCCTTAGACTGGGCTTTCATGTCTTTCATCTTCTGCTGGGCTTCGGCGAGAGAGTCCGACGACTTGGCTCCGGACATGCGGATGATGGGCGAAGCGATGAGGAAGGACACGCCGGCGGCGATGAAGATGCCGATGATGACGGACAGCGTAGACCCTTTTGGAGCCATTGCCAGGTACGAAATGAGGCTGCCCGGAGAGGGCGGGCCGGACAAGCCGAGGTCGAGGAGCGAATAATAGAACAACGCCGATACGCTGCCGCCGATCGTAGCCAGCAGGAGCATGGGATTCATGAGGACGTAGGGAAAGGAAATTTCGTGGATGCCGCCTAAGGCGTGAATGATGAGCGCGCCGGGGGCGGAGTGCTTCGTCGTTTTGTCTTTGGAGAACAGCCAGTAAGCGATGAGGACGCCTGCGCCGGGGCCGGGGTTCGTTTCAATCATGTAGAAAATCGATTTGCCGGCCTGCGATACCTGTTCGGCTCCCAGGGGCGTGAAGATACCGTGATTAATGGCGTTGTTCAGGAACAACACCTTTGCCGGTTCGACGAAAAGGCCGATGAGGGGGAAGATGCCGTAGGTGACGAGAATCTGAACGCCCGCCGTCAGAAAGGTGAGCAGGATGCCCATGACCGGGCCGATGAGATAAAAGCCTATGATGGATAAGAGCATGCCTATGATGCCGACGGAGAAGTTGTTGACCAGCATTTCAAAGCCCGGCTTGATGCGGCCGTCTGCGGCGGCGTCGAACTTTTTGATGACCAGGCCGGCCAGGGGACCCATGACCATCGCGCCCATGAACATGGTGTACGATGTACCGCAGATGACGCCGACAGTCGCGATGACGCCGATGACGGCGCCGCGGTCGCCGCCGACGGCCTTGCCGCCCTGATAGGCGATGAGCAGGGGCAGGACGTAGGTCAGGAATGGGCCGACCATGGCAGCCAGCTTTTCATTCGGCAGCCAGCCTGAGGGAATAAACATAGCCGTAATAAGACCCCAGGCGATGAAGGCGCCGATGTTCGGCATGACCATACCGCTGAGGAAGCGGCCGAACGATTGAATCTTTGCTTTCATTTTTGTACCTCCTAAAGTGATTCAGTACGCACGCTGCATTCCGGACTGCTTGTGTTTCTGATAGCTTAAGTATATCGGCAGGCCGGGGCAAACGCAACAAATAGTAATGTAACTTTGTCACCCATGAAAATGACAATATCTGGAGAATGCATAGCCTTAAATCTTTTAACGTTTCGGTGATGGGCCGCGAAGAGGGCCCGTTGTGCCTATAAAAAAATTCATGTAGAATATGCCATATTGGCAACGCCTTTTCTAGAATAATGAAGTCGTATATGGTATAATGCAGAAAGACACAGCTATGTAAAATATAGGTAAACAGTACGTAATTAGTGCGTAAAAATGTGTTTGCAGACAAGGAGAACTGATTAGTATGGCATTCCATTTAAAGCCCAAAGAAGAAAAGTTTTTCGCATTATTAGACCAGCACGCGATGCTGAGTTATCAGGCAGCCGATCTGCTGAGGCAGGCCATGAACGACCAGATTCCTAAAGAGGAAGCGTTGGAACAAATCGATTCCCTGGCCGATGAAGCCGACGAGCTCGTATTGGAGACCATGAAGCGTCTGCAAAAAACGTTCATCACGCCGATGGACCGCGAAGACATTCAGCAGCTTATCGATGAATTGGATGCGGTTATCGACAATATCAGCGAAATCATGGACAAGATGTGCATGTATCAAATCGGACAGGCTACGGACGGAGCCAAGCAGATGACCGTCATCACGGCCAAAGCGATGAAAGAAATCTGCAAATCCATCGGTTACATGAAGGATTTAAAGAAAAACTACCTGAAGGTCGAAGCCCGCAGCCACAAGGTGCTGAAGCTGGAACAGGACTGCGACGATTTGTATCATAAGGAAATGGCTAAATTATTCTCGGAATGCAAAGATCCCATTGAAATCATCAAATGGAAGGAAGTTCTTCAATCTGTCGAAGATATTACCGACGAATGCGAAGATCTGGTTACTACGTTCAGAAAGGTCGTCTTAAAGTATGCCTGAGCATTGGTTAATATGGGCCATTGTGCTGCTGGCCGTGCTGTTTGACTACATCAACGGGTTTCACGATACGGCCAACGCCATTGCTACCAGCGTCTCGACGCGGGCCATTACGCCGCGCCATGCGATTATGATGGCCGCCGTGCTGAACTTTGCCGGCGCGATGGTCAGTACGGGCGTCGCCAAGACGATTGGCGGGGATTTGGTATTAAATCCGGCCCAGATTAGTTTGGAAGTCATCGTAGCCGCCTTGATCGGCTCTATTATTTGGAATATCGCAACGTGGTATTACCGCATACCCAGCAGCTCGTCCCACTCGCTTATTGGCGGCGTTATCGGCGCCGTATGCATCAGCGTAGGACCGGCGGCCTTGGATATGGGCGGCATTGAAAAGATCATCTTATCGCTGATCTTATCGCCGGTCATCGCCTTGGCGACGGGATATTTCGTCATGATCGGCATCCTTTGGATTGTCCGCAAGTATTCGCCTATCGCCTTAAACCGCCAGTTCCGCAAGATGCAGCTCGTGTCGGCTAGTCTCATGGCCTTTTCGCACGGCTCCAACGACGCCCAGAAAGCGATGGGCATCATCGCCCTGGCCCTGCTGAGCGGCGGATACATCGATACGATGGAAATTCCCACGTGGGTAAAGCTGGCCTGCGCCACGTCCATGGCCTTGGGTACGTCTGCCGGCGGGTGGCGTATCATTTCTACGATGGGAACGAAGATCTTCAAGATGGAATCCATCAACGGCTTTGCCGCCGATCTGAATTCGTCCCTGGTTATTTTTTCTGCGACGTTCCTGCACTTGCCGGTCAGTACGACTCACGTCGTATCGGGCTCTATCATGGGTGTCGGTTCGGCAGAACGGGTTCGCGCAGTTCACTGGGGCGTGGCCCGCAGCATGGTCATCGCCTGGTGCGTTACTATCCCGATCAGCGCCGCATTGTCGGCAGTTATCTTTTTGATTATCGACGCCTTATAAGCACGATGTAATACAGGTCTTGGTGATGAATGGCAGGCATTCGTCATCAGGACCTTTTCTTTTTTTTATTTCAAACTACACTTTTTTAGTGACTTATTGTATAATAGACACATGCAAGGAGGGATTAGAGTAATGAGATTAAATCAAGCGACTGATTATGCTTTCCGCATGGTCCTGTACCTGGCGTCGCTGCCGGAAGGCACGAAAATAACCGGCGCTGCCTTAGCAGAAAAACAAAATATCCCCGAGCGTTTTTTATTGAAAATCATGAGAAATTTGACGGCTGCCGGCATCATGAAATCGTACCGCGGCGTCGACGGGGGCTTTGCCCTGCAGCGCTCGCCGGAAGACATCACCTTGTTTGACGTCATCGAAGCCGTAGAGGGCCAGACGGAACTGCAGCGCTGTCTGCATGACATCAGCTCGTGCTCCCGCGGCTGCAGCGGCATGTGCTCTATTTACAACGCCTTTGCCGATATTCAGCGGGATCTGGTAACGAAATTGAAGGCCATTGATTTTGCTGAATTAGCCCGCCAGGAGTCGCAGCTTCAGGCAGCCTGCGGAGCCGCAGGCGACGGGCCGCTGAAAAAAGCGGTGTCGAACGAAATGTAATGGATATGAAAAAGCCGCAGCGGAGACAAGAGCTCCTGACTGCGGCTTTGTTTTTTATACGGGCCTGCGGACTTTATTTTGAAGTAAAAATAGTGTACAATGAATTTACTTAACCATGATTATTTTGTTGTCGTAATGGAGAAATAACATGAGCGTATCTATTCAGGGATTTATCAGCAGCTTTCGCCTGCTTGACATATTGGATATTCTGCTTGTCGCCTTTGTGCTGTATAAGCTGTTTATTTTGATTCGCAATACACGGGCCGTAGCCCTGATCAAAGGGCTGCTGGTGCTCGGCGCCGTAACGGTCGTCAGCCGGGTTCTGGATCTGCATGTTATCAACTGGATGCTGCAGCAGGGCATGACGGTTATATTGGTCGCCTTGCCGGTCGTCTTTCAGCCGGAGCTGCGGCGCGCCCTGGAACAAATCGGGCGGGGCCGGTTTCTGCAGTCGGGGCATGTGCTGAACGCTAAGGAACTGGAGCGGCTTATTGATGAAATCGTGGCGATTACGGACTCGATGTCCAAAACGCGGACCGGCGCGCTGATTGTCTTTGAGCGGGAAGTCGGCCTGAACGACTACATTGACACGGGCGTTCCCATCGACGGCGTCGTGTCGCGCGAGCTGCTGGGAAACATATTTATTCCCAATACGCCTCTTCACGACGGAGCCGTGATTATTCGTGAAAACCGCATCATGGCAGCAGGATGCCTGCTTCCGCTTACGGCGGACCGTTCCTTGTCTACGGAGCTGGGGACGCGGCATCGCGCGGCTATCGGCCTCAGCGAGATGGCCGACGCCGTCGTCGTCGTCGTCAGCGAAGAAACGGGCTCTATTTCATATACGTACGGCGGTCATATTTACCGTCACTTGGACAGCAACGCCCTGCGCAACGTGCTGAAGACTTTCTTGAACAAGACGCCTCAGGGATTAGCCAATATTTTCAAGTGGAGGCCGTGATATGATGAATAAGCTTGACAAAAAATGGCAATTAAAGATTATTTGTCTGTTAATGGCGATCGTGCTGTGGTTCTTTATCATCAACGAACAGAATCCTATGAGCGAAGGCAGCTATACGGTGCCGATCGTTGTGGAAAACCTCGACTCGCAGTACATTACGTCGAACGTGCCGAAGACGGTCTACGTGCGCCTGTCCGGGCCGCGCAACACGATTATCAACGTAGGACCGTCGGATATTAAGGCTTATATTGATTTGTCCGACGCCCAGGAAGGCGAAATGAGCGCCCCTGTGCGCATAGAAATTCCGGCGGGGACGGAGCTGAAAAAGCAGAGTATGACCTCGGCCGATATTATGGTCGACGTATACACCGTGCGGGAATTGGCTCTGACGCCGCATTTGGTAGGACAGACGAAGAACGATATTTTCGTCAGCAGCCTGAAGGTCGTGCCGGAAAAGGTCGTCATCAGCGGCGCCCGCCGTCTTGTCAAGCAAGTGGAACAGGCTGTCGTGGAAATTCCTATTGAAGACAGGATAGACGATTTTTCCATCATGGCGCCTATCCGGCTGGTCGCGGCGGACGGTTCCCGCATCGAAGGGCTGGAAATGACGCCGTGGCAGAGCAATATCCGCATATCCATCGGTCATAATGCCGTGACGAAAGACATTCCCGTTTACGTGACGACGGAAGGGGACGTGTCTCCGTCTGTATCGCTGAAAGAAATCAAAATCAATCCGGATACGGTTGCCGTAAAGGGAGACGCGAATATTCTCAAGAATTTGTCCCGCATCGACTTGCCGCCTATCGATATTTCAGGCTTGAAGCAGGATAAGAAATGGAAGATTATCGTATCGCCTGTAAACGGCGTCATCTTCGAGCCCGATACGATCGAAGTTGCCGTAGACGTGGAATAGTAAAGGAGCGAATTGCGTGCTAAGGGTAATGAATATTCGCACCGGCGTGCCTATGAGGAAATCCATAGAGGCGCTGGTTGCTAAAAAGCTTCGCTGCAGCCCGGCGGATATAGAGCATATCTGCGTCGTGCGGCGTTCTGTAGACGCGCGGCGGAAGCCGAATATTTATCTGGTATTTACGGTAGACGTCGCCTTTCATGACGAAGAAAAAACATGGCGGCGCTGCCGCGACGCTAAGGATGTCCGCCGGATTGCGGAAACTGCGTATGTTCCGCCGAAGCCCGGCGACGTCGTGCTGCGGCATCGTCCCGTCGTCGTAGGGACGGGGCCGTCGGGATTAGCCGCGGCGCTGGCCTTGGCGCGCGGCGGATATAAGCCGATCGTATTCGAGCGGGGGTGTGACGTAGATACGCGGACGGCTCATGTAGAAGAATTCTGGAACGGCGGCCCTTTCCGGCCTGAGTCGAACGTACAGTTCGGCGAAGGTGGAGCCGGTACTTTTTCTGACGGCAAGCTGACGACGAGGGTAAATCATCCGCTCCTGCGCCATATCCTTCAAACTCTGGTCGATGCGGGAGCGCCGCCGGAAATTTTATATGCCTATAATCCCCACGTAGGGACGGATATTTTACGGAACGTTGTAAAAAATATGCGTCATATGATAGAATTGGCAGGTGGAACGGTTTGTTTTCAGAGCCGCGTGACTTCCATACGCCGGGACGAACGGGGAAGGGTATGCGCCGTCACCGTCAACGGCGAGGATGAATATGAGACGGACGTCGTCGTCTTAGGCATTGGGCACAGCGCCCGGGATACGTATTACATGCTGCACGACGAAGGCGTCGTCCTGGAAAAGAAGCCCTTTGCCGTCGGCGTGCGCATCGAGCATGACCAGCAGGTCATTGATCGCGGGCAATACGGCTGCAATGCGGCGGAATTGGGATTGGACCCGGCCGATTACGCCTTGGTGTACCACAGCCCGGAAGGCCGGTCGTGCTATTCCTTCTGTATGTGTCCCGGCGGAGCCGTCGTGGCGGCGGCGTCTGAAGAAGGGCGGGTCGTGACGAACGGCATGAGCCTTTATCGTCGTGACAGCGGCGTGGCCAACAGTGCCTTAGTCGTCAACGTGACGACAGACGACGTCGGCAGCGGGCCCCTGGCTGGTATCGAGTTTCAGCGGCGGTACGAGGAACTGGCGTATCAGGCCGGCGGCAGTAATTATCACGCGCCGGCGCAAACCGTGGGAAGCTTTCTCAAAGGCTCTTCTCCAGCCGAAGCGGCGGTACATACATACCGTCCCGGCGTGACCTGGACGGATTTGCATGGCGTGTTGCCGGATTTTGTGACCAGTACGCTGGAACGGGCCTTGCCCTACTTCGGCCGCAAGATCCGCGGTTTTGACGACGACGGCGTCGTCATGACCGGCGTGGAAACGAGAACCAGCGCCCCCGTGCGCATTGTGCGCGGCGAAGACCGCATGGCCGTCGATGCGGCGGGATTGTATCCCGTGGGAGAAGGCGCGGGGTATGCCGGCGGCATTATGAGCGCTTTTCTCGACGGATTGGAAACGGCAAATGAAATCATTCGTAAATATCAACCTTTGGAGGTAGTTGTAAATGGCTAGATTGTTTGGTACTGATGGTGTGCGGGGCATTGCTAACGATTCCCTGACGCCGGAATTGGCATATCATTTAGGCAGGGCCGCCGCGTATATTTTTGGACAAAATAAGGAACACCCGACATTTCTTATCGGCCGCGACACGCGCCGTTCCGGCACCATGCTGGCCAGCATTTTAGCAGCAGGCATCGCATCTGCCGGCGGTGAATGCTATATGGCCGGCGTGATTCCGACTCCGGCTGTTGCCTATTTGACGAGAACGCATCACATGGATGCCGGCGTCGTCATTTCGGCGTCCCACAATCCCTTTGAATATAACGGCATTAAGTTCTTTGACGGGTATGGATACAAGCTTCCCGATGAAATGGAAGACCGGATTGAGGAATACATGCTTCGCGACGAACGAGCCGGTCTGCAGAGCCGGCCTGTAGGCGCCGGCATCGGCACGATTTCCTTGTGGACGGACTTGCAGCAGGAATATGCCGATTTCGTATGTAAGTCGACAACTGTCGATTTATCGGGATTAAAGGTCGTGTATGATGGGGCCAATGGAGCGGCCTATTCCATCGGGCCGGAAATCCTGAAACGCCTGGGAGCCGAAGTCATTGCTATCCATACGGAGCCAAACGGCGTGAATATCAATGACAACTGCGGTTCCACCCATTTGGAAGATTTGAAGGAAACGGTGCTGCGCTGCGGCGCCGATATCGGCATTGCCAATGACGGCGATGCAGACCGCTGTTTGGCCGTCGATGAAAAGGGTCAGGATATGGACGGCGACCAGATCATGCTGCTCTGCGCGCTGAAACTGAAAGAAGAAGGCCGCTTGAAGCAGGATACGGTCGTAGGAACCGTAATGAGCAACATCGGCTTCCACAAGGCCTTGAAAGACCTGGGCTGCCGTACGGAAACGACGGCTGTCGGCGACCGGTATGTCCTGGAAAAAATGCGTAAGGACGGTTATTCCTTAGGCGGCGAACAGTCAGGCCATATTATTTTCCTCGACTATAATACGACGGGCGACGGACTGCTGACGGCGGTGCAGCTCCTCAGCATCATGAAGCAGCAGAGCAAGCCGCTGTCGGAATTAGCGGCCCTCATGACCCGTTATCCTCAGATTTTGAAAAATGTGACTGTGCAGACAAAATCGGGATGGGAAGAAAATAATCTCATCATGGCGGCTATTTCGGCGGGAGAAGCAGAATTGGGCGACGAAGGCCGCATCCTGGTTCGTCCGTCCGGCACAGAACCGCTGATCCGGGTTATGGCGGAAGGCCCTGATTTAGAGCAGCTCCAGCGCATCGTCGACGATATTGCCGTCGTCGTAGAGCACGAAATGGGTCCGTCCAAGTAGGTATTGACCTAGGTGATAAAATATATTAGAATGTGGGAATGAAGTGATGAAGTTCGCTTCATTCCTGTTTTTTTACAGGCGTTTGGAAATCCTTCGTAAAATGGATAGCGCTAGTGCCCGCCGGCAGCGACGGGCGGACGAGGAAGAGGAGTATCGAACATGTCAGCGGATGCCTCTCGGCAGCTTCAGTCGTTACATGGCGGAAAAGCATTACGGCAACGGAATGGACAATGTCGTCGTGGGAAGCAAATACACACACTAGGAGGTTATATGTATGTGCGGTATTGTAGGGTATATTGGAGGAAGAGAAGCAGCTGATTTTTTGATGGACGGCTTGACGAAGCTGGAATACAGAGGTTATGATTCTGCCGGCATCGCCGTGTATCATGACGGCGCTATTGCCGTGCGCAAGAAGAAGGGACGTCTTGTGAATCTGGCCGAAGAAGTAAAGGTTCACCCTGTCGTAGGAACGATCGGCATCGGCCATACGCGCTGGGCTACGCACGGCGGACCGTCGGATCTTAATGCCCATCCGCATACGGATGAAGCCGGAAATTTTGCTATCGTCCATAACGGCATTATCGAAAACTACATGGAGCTGAAGGAAGAACTGCTGGAAAAAGGCTATCGCTTTAAGTCGGAAACGGACTCGGAAGTCGTGGCCCACTTGTGCGCCGACATGTATGACGGCGATTTTACGCGGACGGTACAGCGCGTGCTGGCCCGGCTGCGCGGCTCTTATTCCCTTGTGTTCATGAGCCGTTTTGAACCGGACAAGATCATTTGCAGCAAAAAAGACAATCCCCTTATCATCGGCCTCGGCGAAGGCGAAAACTATATTGCCTCGGATATTCCGGCTATTTTGAGTTATACGCGCAAGACCTATATCATGAACGACGGCGAAATTGCCATTGTGAAGAAGGACAACGTATGGGTTACTGATTTGGAAGGAAATCCCATTTCTAAAAAAGTCTTTGAAGTCAACTGGGATGCAGAAGCAGCCGAAAAGGGCGGCTATGAACATTTCATGCTCAAGGAAATTTACGAACAGCCAAAAGCAATTAAGGATACGATGGGAAGCCGCGTTTCTGAAGACGGCTCGCACGTGCAGTTTGAAGAATTAAATTGGACGACGGAAGACGTTACGTCTATCGGCAAGATCATGATTACAGCCTGCGGTACGGCGTATCATGCCGGTTTGCTGGCAAAATACTTTATCGAAAAATTGGCCCGTATTCCCGTTGAAGTAGATATCGCTTCGGAATACCGGTATAGAAATCCCCTGACGGACAGCAAGACGCTGTGCATCGTCATCAGCCAATCCGGTGAAACTATTGATACGCTGGCTGCGCTGAAAGAAGCGAAGCGCTTAGGTGCTCGTTCCTTGGCGATTACGAATGTCGTTGGCTCGTCTATTTCCCGTGAAGCCGATCAGGTAGCTTATACCTGGGCTGGCCCGGAAATTGCCGTTGCGTCGACCAAAGCCTATACGACGCAGCTCGTGACATTATTGCTGCTGGCCCTGTATATGGGACGTTTGAACGGAACGCTGACTGCCGACGAAGAGTCCCGCATTCTTCATGATTTGACGGCCGTTCCCGATTTGTGCCGTAAAATTTTTGAATGCGCTGACGAAATCAAGGCGATGTGCAGCTCCTTCGAAGGCAGAGAAGACGTTTTCTTTATCGGCCGGTCTATGGACTACGGCCTGGCTATGGAAGGCGCTTTAAAATTAAAGGAAATTTCCTATATTCACGCCGAATCGTACGCCGGCGGCGAATTGAAGCACGGCACGCTTTCCCTCATTGAAGAAGGTGTTCCCGTCATTGCTTTGGCTACGCAAAAAGACGTGGAAGAAAAAATGATCAGCAACATCAAGGAAGTTAAAGCTCGCGACGCCTATGTCATCGGCGTAGTGCAGGAAGGTGATACGGAAGTACGGAAGACTGTAGATACGTTGATTACTGTTCCGGCTTCGGATAATTTTGTCGTACCTATTATGGCGATTATTCCGCTGCAGCTGTTGTCCTACTATATTGCAGTCAGCCGGGGCAACGACGTCGACAAGCCGAGAAACTTGGCGAAGAGTGTTACTGTAGAATAAGTAATAAAAGGGAAGAAGGCAGAGAATGATTCTCTGCTTTCTTTTTTTGTCAAAAAGGTATTGACAAGAGACTGAAAAGGGGATATACTAAACAAGCTGTTGCGGCAGGACGCCGCGGCAGGCCGGATAACCGGAACGTTTCGAAAAGAACTTC